>NZ_JBYOJU010000031.1:0-126839 GCF_057798855.1 Cupriavidus sp. 96C5-1
GCCGCTGCCTGTCGTACGGGAGCGAACACATGGTGTCGTTGTGTTGGCCGAGCCCCATCCATTCAGCATCGCCGCCGGCCGTACCCTGGCCCGCGCGATCCCGCTGCGGAACGGCAGTTTGCAGTCCCCGCCTGCGTTTGCGGGCGATCGGCGCCGGCCTGGCCCGCCCTGGCACACTCCATGCGTTTGTACCTCCCGAGCGCAGCACCGATGCTCAACCCAGCCCAAGTCCCAATCGCTCCCAGGAGAACTGCCATGACTACCCTCACCATCCAGGACCTGCCGGTCACCGAAGAACTCGACAGCCGCGCCATGCGCGCCGTGCGCGGCGGCTACGTGCCCTTCCTGCCGGTCTTCAGCGCCGTCAAGATCGACTCCACCTTCAACGCCTCGCAACTGATCGGCCAGACCCAGAACGTGGTCAACATGAACGGCAACAACGCCGCCTTCGTCGCCGACATCAAGTCGCATGTCGATTCCACCCAGAACGCCAGCAACAACATCTACTGAGCCACGGGCCGCTGCCCACCGCTGACGCTGCATCCGCCAACGACCGAATACCCGGAGAACTGCCATGAACACCACCCTGACCATCCAGGACCTGCCCGTCACCGAAGCCCTCGATAGCCGCGCCATGCGCGCGGTGCGTGGCGGCTACATGCCCTTCCTGCCCGTCTTCAGCACGGTCAAGCTCGACTCCACCTTCAACGCCTCGCAGCTGATCGGCCAGACCCAGAACGTGGTCAACATGAACGGCAACAACACGGCCTTCGCCGCCGACATCAAGTCGCATGTCGATTCGACCCAGAACGCCAGCAACAATATCTATCGTTGAACGGCGCGGTCTACGCGGAGGCGGCACCGCCACCTCCGCGGCCCTCGATCACATGAAGCAAAGCAGAGTGAATCAAAGGAGAACCATCATGTCATCCATCATCGTGCGCGATCTCGCCCTGGACAAGGAACTCGACAGCAAATCCCTGGCCACGGTGCGCGGCGGCAGCAATTCCTGGCTGCAAGGACTGGGCCCGGTGGCCAACGTCAATGTCAACGTCAACCAGAACATCGCCCAGTTGCAAAGTATCAACGTGAACACGCTGAACAACGTTGGCGTGATCGGCTCCGGCTTCGGTCCGCTGAGCATCGACGTCAACCCGTCGCAATGGGCCGCCACCCACGCAGCGGTCTGAACAACACGCACCCCGCCCCGTGGAGACCGCAGGGTCTCCACGGCAGTTGCGCGCACGCAAGGCACTGCCTCGGAGATAGAGCCCGTGGCCTATACTGGTCCGGCTGGGCTTGCCGAATGCGCGCCGCCCACCAGGCGAACGCCGGCCAAGCCGGCCTTCGCCACCAAGCAGGAGGGAGTCATGGCCATCATCGTCATCAAGGATTTGCCGGACAGCGTGGAGCTCGACAGGGAAGCCATGGCCGCGATCACAGGCGGCGCGAGAGTTCGCGCCGGCCATGCATGGCCGTTGCGCAAGCCCGGGGAAGGCCTGCGCGTCATCCGCTATCCGGAGGGCTTTCCAGGCCAGCCGCTGGCAGGCACGCAGGCGCGGCCGGCCGGGGGAACCAAGCGCAAGTAAGTACATTTCAAAGCGCACGGCAGCGAATTCACCTGCCCTCCGCGCCCGCTGCCGTATCGGCAGCGGGCGTCTGCTTTTCGAGGGGCGTGCGGGAAGCCCCTCTCCCCATGCGCGGCCCCTGCCTCACCTCGGCGCGTTGCGCTCGATCCAGGCAGCGAAGGCGCTCAGATACGTGCCCAGGAAACCGCGTGTGGATTCACTCGCGATACCCCCATGTTCATCGAGCAGCTTGTCGACGCCGCTGATATAGGCCTCCGGCTGCTGCAGCACCGGGATATTGAGGAACACCAGCGACTGGCGCAGATGGTGGTTGGCGCCAAAGCCGCCGACGGCGCCCGGCGAAGCGCTGATCACGCCGCCAGGCTTGCCATTCCAGGCACTCTGGCCGTAAGGACGCGAGCCGACGTCAATGGCGTTCTTCAGCGCGGCCGGTACCGAGCGGTTGTACTCCGGCGTGACGAACAACACGGCGTCCGCGCGGCGGATACGATCGCGGAAGGCAACCCAGGACGCGGGCGGGCTTGCGTCTTCATCCTGGTTGTACAGCGGCAACTGGCCAATCTCGACAATCTCGAGCTTGATGCCGGCGGGCGCCATCGCGGCCAGCGCCAGCGCCAGCTTGCGGCTGAAGGAGTCCTTGCGCAGGCTGCCTACCAGTACGGCTACATCACGGGGAGTACTCATCTCGGGTCCTTACTCGTTCACGTCACCAGGGAGGGTCGGAATGTGCTGCCCGGACCCGGCCGCCATGCGCAGTGCGCCACACCCGGCGGCCGGTCCAGACGTCACTCTAGTCCATCTGCGTGAAAGGTGCCGTCCGAGGCGGGCCTACAGCGCCGCAAGCGGATGCTCGCCATGCGCCCAGGGGCTGTCGAAGAAGGCGCGCACGCGTTCGCGGGTCACCTCGTCCAGGCGCGGCGGCTGCCACTTGGGTGCATGATCCTTGTCGACCGCCAGCGCGCGGATTCCCTCCACGCCGTCGCCATGGCGGAATACGCAGTACATCATGTCCAGCTCCATGCGCAGCTCGTCTTCGAGCGCCATGGTGCGGGCGCGCCGGACCTGCTCCAGCGTGACGTTCAGCATCAGCGGCGAGCGGGCGCGCAGCATGGCGGCAGTCTGCGCGGCCCAGTCGGAGCCGGCATCGCTGACCGCGGCCACGATATCGATCACCGACGCGCCGGCAAACAGGCGGTCGATCTCGCCCTGCAGCGCGGCCAGGTGGCTTTCGCCCGGCGGGCAGGCGGCGCGGTGCGCCGCGGTGGCCTCATCGATGCAGGCCAGCACGGCATCGCCGCTGCCGAACTGGCGGGCACGCAGCACGTCCACCAGTTCCGCCATCGCGTTGCCCGGCAGGTAGGCGTCGGCCAGTCCCGCATACAGCGCGTCGGCGGCATGAAGCACCGCGCCCGTCAGGCCCAGGTATTCGCCCAGGCGACCGGGCGTGCGCGACAGGAACCAGCCGCCGCCCACATCCGGGAACAGGCCGATATTGGTCTCGGGCATCGCCATCTTGGTCCGCTCGGTCACGAGCCGGCGGCGCGCGCCTTGCGAGATGCCCATGCCGCCGCCCATCACCACGCCGTCCATCAGCGCGATATAAGGCTTGGCGTAGCGGTGGATCAGGTGGTTGAGCGCGTACTCCTCGACAAAAAACTGGTCGAGCAAGGGATCCCCGGCCAACGCGGCCTTGTGGAAGAAGCGGATGTCGCCGCCGGCGCAGAAGGCCTTGCCGCCGGCACCAGCAACTACCACCGCCACGACTTCGGGCGCCGTCGCCCAGTCGTTGAGCGCCTTGGTGATGGCGCGAATCATCTCGAGCGACAGCGCGTTCAGCGCCTGGGGCCGGTTCAGCGTCAGGTAGCCGATACCGCCATGGATCTCGCTTGTGACCAGGTCAGTCATGTCTCTTTCTCCACGAATGCAACCCGCAACTTTACACCAGCCGTGCCGCGAACCGCCCCCTCGGGGCCGGGCCCGCGGCGCATCGGCCAGGGGCGGAGCGCGGCCTCCACTCAAGCCACGCGGAATGCCGACATCAGGCCGGTCAGGCGCTGCGCCTGCCCCTCCAGCGACGCGGCGGCGGCGGCGGCCTGCTCGACCAGCGCCGCGTTCTGCTGGGTCATGCCGTCCATCTGCGCCACCGCCTGGTTGACCTGGTCGATGCCGCACGACTGCTCGTCGGAAGCCGCGCTGATGCCGCCCATGATGCCGCTGACACGGCGCACCGCGCCCACCATCTCCTGCATGATCCGCCCGGCCTGGTCGACCATCTCGCCGCCGGTGCGCACGCGCGACACCGAGTCGCCGATCAGCACGCGGATCTCCTTGGAAGCGCCTGCGCAACGTTGCGACAGATCGCGCACGTCGCCTGCCACCACGGCAAAGCCACGGCCATGCTCGCCGGCGCGCGCGGCTTCCACCGCTGCGTTGAGCGCGAGGATATTGGTCTGGAACGCAATTTTCTCGATCACGTCGATGATGTCGACGATCTTGTTCGCGCTGGCATCGATGGCCTGCATGGTATCGACCACGCGGGCCACCGCCTCGCTGCCTCGCTCGGCCAGCCCGGTGGCGGCGCTGGCCAGGGTGTTGGCCTCGCGTGCGCTGTCGGCGTTCTGGCGCACCGTGCCTGTCAGTTCTTCCATGCTGGAGGCGGTCTCTTCCAGCGAGGCGGCTTGCTGCTCGGTGCGCTGCGACAGGTCGCTGTTGCCGCTGGCAATCTGCTTGCTGGCCGCGGCGATGGAATCAGCGCCGCCGCGCACCTCGCTCACCATCGCCGCCAGGCTGGCCTGCATGCGGCCGAGCATGGCAAGCATGCGGCCCGTCTCGCTGCGCTCGCTCTCCATGCGCGGCTCGCCGCCATGCTCTGTGCTCGTCGCCAGATCGCCGGCCGCGATCCGCTCGAAACGCGCGATCGCCATGTCAAGCGGCCCCACGATGGAGCGGCGCAGGCGCCAGGCCACCGCCGTGCTGAAGCACAGGCCCAGCATCAGCACGCCAAGCGACAGCGCGCGCAGGATCGTATAGCGGTCCTGCGAAGCGTGATAAACCTCCTGCGCGCCAGCGAGCTGCAGCTTGGCCAACTCGGTATTGACCGCGCTGAAGGCGATATCGAGCTTTGGAATGGTATCGAGCACGGCGCGCATCACGGCCTCGCGATCGCCCCGGTGCAAGGCCGCAATCAGCGGCGCCACGCCTTGCGTGAACAAAGCTTCGCGCTTGGCGGCTACGTCCTGCGCGACCTTGGCTTCCTGCGGCGACCGCGGCAGTGCCAGATAGGCCTTCCAGGCGGCGTCGGATTGGCGCGCAAACCCCTCTGCGGTATCAGCGCGTGCACGCGCGTAGGCGGGATCGGTGGCAAACGTCGCCTCGTCCAGCAGGACGCGCACGAGCAACTGGTTCGAACGCGCCTCGGCAAGATTGACCGCGGCGGCTAGCTGACGCTGATAGATCTGGCGCGTGGCGTCATTGCTGCGCGACATCCCCAGCCAGCCCACGGCACCGACAATCAGCAGCAGGGCATTGATGACAATGATTAAGATCCACAATCTGGTACCGATGGTCGTGTTGCGAAACATGATGGCTCCCCCGTTTGAATTTGCGCTCTGGCGGCCGTTTTCGACCGCCCCGCTATCAACGGCGCTCCACCCCGTTCCTTGACCTGAGCGCGGGGATATTCAGTACTGCAAAATGGTCAGTAATCCGAACACGGTCCGCTGCGGTCCCAAAGTGCGCATGCGTGCGCATCAGGCAACGATTCGGCGAGGCCGCACGGCCGTATAGAGGATGTCCTCCAGACAAATGCGCCGGAATCGGGCAACACTTCCCGCATGACACCGTCAACAATCGATCCCGGCCTGGTCCTGCTGGCTTTCGCGCCAGCATTCCTGCTCGCCATCGGCGCGGAAGCGCGGTACTGGTCTCGGCGCGCTCCTGCCGTCTACAGCTTGCGCGACACGGTTTCCAATGCCGCACTGGCGCTGATGCACCAGGCGTCCGACGCCTTCTTCCTGTGGCTCATGGTCCGCACGGTCTACACCTGGAGCTACCAGCATGGCCTGAAGGCGATGCCGCAGACGCTGTGGTCATTCCTGCTCCTGCTGCTATTGCAGGATTTCCTCTACTACTGGTTCCATCGCGCCAGCCATCGCGTGCGCTGGATGTGGGCCTCGCACGTCACCCATCATTCCTCCGAGGGGATGAATTTCTCCACCGCCTTCCGCCAGAGCCTGACCTACCCGCTGTCTGGCATGTGGCTGTTCTGGATGCCGCTGGCGCTGATCGGCTTCACACCCGACTGGGTGATCCTTGCGGTGGGCCTGAACCTGGCATTCCAGTTTTTTGTGCACACCCGGCTGGGCGGACGCTGGCACAGGATTGAATGGCTGTTCAATACGCCCTCGGTCCATCGCGTGCATCACGCCCGGAATCCCCAATACATCGACCGCAACTATGCGGGCGTGCTGACCGTGTGGGACCGGATGTTCGGCTCTTTCGTGCCCGAGGAGGCCCCGCCCGAATACGGTATCACCCGCCGCATCGCCAGCCATAACCCGATCACCCTCACCTTCCACGAATGGCGCGCCATGCTTGCCGACGCATGGCGCCACCGCGACCCGCGCCATCTCTGGAAGCCACCCGAGTGGCGTAATCCGCACGAGCAGACGCCCATGGAAGCACCAAGCGCCGGTGCATCGCTTGCCGCAGAGCGCAGGCGCGATGCCTGAATGCGCCTCGCACGCGTACCGCCCAACAAAAAACCGCGCACTTGGCGCGGTTTTTTGTTGGCTTGAACAGCCTGCGGCGAAAGACGCTTATGCCGTCTCGCGCGAAGCACGCTTGCGCTCGTGCTCCTTCAGGTGGCGCTTGCGCAGGCGGATGCTCTTCGGCGTGATTTCCACCAGCTCGTCATCGGCGATGAATTCCACCGCGTATTCGAGCGACATCTGGATCGGCGGCACCAGGCGCACGGCTTCGTCGGTACCCGAGGCACGCACGTTGGTCAGCTGCTTGCCCTTGATCGGGTTCACGACCAGGTCGTTGTCGCGGCTGTGGATGCCGATGATCATGCCTTCATACAGCGCATCGCCCGGCTTGACGAACATGCGGCCGCGATCCTGCAGCTTCCACAGCGCGTAGGCCACGGCATCGCCGTCGTCCTGCGAGATCAGCACGCCATTGTGGCGCTCGCCCAGGCCGCCTTCGCGCAGCGGCGCGTAGTCGTCGAAGATGTGGCTGATCAGGCCGGTGCCGCGGGTCAGCGTCAGGAACTCGCCCTGGAAGCCGATCAGGCCACGGGCCGGAACGCGGTACTCCAGGCGGGTGCGGCCCTTGCCGTCCGATGCCATGTCGAGCAGTTCACCCTTGCGGCGGCCCAGCTCTTCCATCACGCTGCCCTGGTGGCCGTCTTCGACGTCCACGGTCAGCAGTTCGTACGGCTCGTGCTTGACGCCGTCGATTTCCTTGAACACCACGCGCGGACGCGACACGGCCAGCTCGTAGCCTTCCCGGCGCATGTTTTCCAGCAGGATGGTCAGGTGCAGCTCGCCGCGGCCCGATACCTCGAAGATGGTATCGTCGCCGGTCTCCTGCACGCGCAGCGCCACGTTCGACTTCAGTTCGCGGTCCAGGCGTTCGCGCAGCTGGCGGCTGGTCACGAACTTGCCTTCGCGGCCGGCCAGCGGCGAGGTGTTGACGCAGAAGTTCATGGTCAGCGTCGGCTCGTCCACCTTCAGCATCGGCAGCGCGTCCTGCGCGTCCGGTGCGCACACGGTGCAACCGATGCCCAGTTCCTCGATGCCGTTGATCAGCACGATGTCGCCGGCTTCCGCTTCCTGCACGATTTCGCGTTCCAGGCCCTGGAACTTCAGCACCTGGTTGATGCGGCCCTTGATGGGGTTGCCTTCCGGGCCGAACTTGACCACCACGTCCTGCAGCGAGCGGGCGCGGCCACGCGAAATGCGGCCAACGCCGATCTTGCCGACGTAGCTGGAGTAATCGAGCGAGATGATTTGCAGCTGCAGCGGGCCATCCGGGTTGTCGTCGCGCACGGGCACCTTGGCCAGCACGGTCTCGAACAGCGGCTTCATGTCGCCTTCGCGCACGTCGTCGGTCAGGCCGGCATAGCCGTTCAGGCCCGAGGCGTAGATCACCGGGAAATCGAGCTGCTCGTCGGTGGCGCCCAGCTTGTCGAACAGGTCGAAAGTCTGGTTGATCACCCACTCCGGGCGCGCGCCCGGGCGGTCGACCTTGTTGATCACCACGATCGGCTTCAGGCCCAGCGCCAGCGCCTTGCGCGTGACGAAACGGGTCTGCGGCATCGGGCCTTCAACGGCGTCGACCAGCAGCAGCACGCCGTCAACCATCGACAACACGCGCTCCACCTCACCGCCGAAGTCGGCGTGGCCAGGGGTGTCGACGATATTGATATGGGTGCCGTTGTACTCGACAGCGCAATTCTTCGCGAGGATGGTGATCCCGCGTTCCTTTTCGATATCGTTGGAATCCATCACGCGCTCGACCACTTGCTGGTTGTCGCGGAAGGTGCCTGCCTGGCGCAGGAGTTGGTCGACCAGAGTGGTCTTGCCATGATCGACGTGAGCGATGATGGCGATATTGCGGATGGCGCGGGTCATTGCAGCGTCTCGCTTTGGGGCTGAGCATCAAAAGATAACCCGAAATTATAGCATGCTGCGGCGCAAAACCCGAGGCCAACGTTCGGAGCCTTCCGAGTCGCCCCGCTTGGCGAAAAAACAATTATTGCGATATCCGCAATAACAAATTGCCGTCCTTGCGATCCGACGAACGTGAACATATAGTTGCCACGACAACCATTGCAGCGACAAGCACCCAGCAGAAATGTCCGAGCAGACTCAGCCCGCCTCCGCCGAGGCCTACCCTTTCGATCCGGCCGAATACCGCATGGGCGAGAGCATTGGTTACCTGGTGGCGCGCGCCAAGAATGTGCTGTCGCACGAGGTGGAGCAGGAAGTCAACTGCCTGGATATCACTCACGCCCAGGCTACCTGCCTGATGATGCTGGCCGCCGGAAGAGGCAGTACGGTGACCGACCTGGGCCGGGAGCTCGGTACCGACATGGGCTCGGTCACGCGCCTGCTCAGCCGCATGGAAAAGCGCGGCCTGATCGAGCGCCAGCGCAGCGATGCCGACCGGCGCGTGGTCGACCTGTCGATCACCCCGGCTGGCCAGGCGCTGCTGGACGAGTTGCCCCGCATCTATTGCCGCGTGCTGAACCGGCATTTCCATGGCTTCTCCGCAACCGAACTCCAGACCTTCCGCTCCATGTTGCACCGGATCATCGGCAACAGCAGCGGGTAGCCCACCGGATACGGACACAAATACAAGAACAAACATTCAGAACACTCAGGCTCTGTCGCAGGGCACCAAGATGAACCAAGCTCTCTTCTCTTTCTCCGCCTCCGCCTTGTCGCCGCGCGTACGCGCAGCAGGCCGCCGGACCGGCACGCTGGCGCTGACGGCGCTGGCGGCCGCGGTCCTGGCCGGTTGCGCCGCCTTCGGCAACTCGCACAGCACGCAGACGGTCACCGAGCCGGCGGCGCTGGCCAGCGGCCAAAGCCTGCCCTCCCAGCACGGGCAATGGCCTTCGCTCGACTGGATCGACCAGTTCAAGGATGCGCAGTTGCGCAGCCTGGCCGACGAGGCGGTAAAGGACAGCCCCAGCCTGCAGGCCGCCTTCGCACGCGTGGAAGCGTCCCGCGCAATGGCCGACGCCACCCGCAGCGCCCTCTACCCCCATGTCGATTTCGAAGGCAGCCTGGTCCGCCAGCGCTTCTCCGAGAAAGACCTGTTCGAAGGCACGCCGCTGGCTGGCTCGTGGCAAAGCCAGTCCCGCCTGCAAGCCGGCCTCTCCTATGACTTCGACTTCTGGGGCAAGAACCGCGCGGCCCTGGAAGCCGCGCTGTCCGACGACCGCGCAGCGCAAGCCGAGAGCCAGGCCTCCCGCCTGATCCTGACGACGGCCGTGGCCCGCACCTACGCCCGCCTGGCCGCACTGTACGCGCAGCGCGACGTGGCCGAACGCGCCATCGCCCAGCGCCGCGACCTGACCAAATTGTCCGGAGACCGCTTGCGGGCCGGCCTCGATACCCAGGTGGAAACCACCCAGGCGCGCGGCACGGTGGCATCGGCGCAAACCGACCTGCTGCGCGTGGACGAAGACATCGCGCTGGCGCGCAACCAGCTCGCTGCCCTGCTAGGCAAGGGCCCGGACCGCGGCCTGGCGATCCAGCGCCCGACCCTGCTCGCGCAGGCCACGCCGCAATTGCCGGACAACCTCACCATCGACCTGCTGGGCCGCCGCCCCGACCTGGTCGCCGCGCGCTGGCGCGTGGAGGCGTCCAGCAAGGATATCCAGGTGGCGCGCGCGGAATTCCTGCCCGCGCTCACGCTCTCCGCCTTCGCCGGCTTTGCATCGCTGGACCCGTCCAACCTGCTGATGGGCGTCAGCCGCACCTTCGGCATCGGCCCCGCCCTCACCCTGCCGATCTTCGAGGGCGGCAAGCTGCGCGCCAACCTGAAGGGCAAGTATGCGCAATACGACCTCGCGGTGGCCAACTACAACCAGACGCTGGTCGACGCGCTGCGCGAAACCGCGGACGCGGTGACCAGCATCCGCAGCGTCGATACGCAGATCGTGGCCCAGCGCGAAGCGCTCGACCTGGCCGAGCGTGCTTATTCACTGTCCACCATCCGCTACAAGGCCGGACTGGGAACCCAGCTGACCGTCCTGAACGCGGAAAGCAATGTGCTGCAGCAGCGCCGCCTCGCCACCGACCTGCAAGCCCGGCGCCTGGACCTGCAGATGGGCTTGATGAAAACACTCGGCGGGGGCTACCAGGAACCGGCGGAAGACGCCAAGGGCGGCGAGCGGGCAACGCGCAAGCCGGCAGAGGCACGCGGCTGAGACACCGAGACCTCAGAACAGTACTGACAGACTGACAGCATTCCTAAAAGACGATCATGAGCGACAACAAGCAAGCGGCCCAGACTCCCGCCTCCCAGGCGGCCCCCGTCAACAACAATGGCAAGCGCAAGCGCCTGCTGGTCACGCTGACCGCTGCCGTGGTGGTGGCCGGCGTGGCGTACGGTATCTACTGGGGCCTGTACGCGCGCCACTTCGAGAGCACGGACGACGCCTATGTCGCGGGCAACGTGGTGCAGGTCACGCCGCTGGTCGGCGGCACCGTGATCTCGATCGCGGCCGACGACACGCAACTGGTCACCGCCGGCCAGCCCCTGATCCAGCTCGACCGCGCCGACTCGCAGGTCGCCCTGGAGCAGGCCGAGGCGCAACTGGCGCAAGCCGTGCGCGAAGTCCGCACGCTCTACGTCAACAACGGTTCGCTGGCAGCCAATGTGGCAATGCGCGAGGCCGACGTGGCCAAGGCGCGTGAGGATCTCAAGCGCCGCCAGGCCATTGCCGGCTCCGGCGCCGTGTCGGGCGAGGAAATCTCGCACGCCGAAACCGCGTTGAAGGCGGCCGAGTCCACCCTGCTGGCAACGCGCGAGCAACTGGCATCCAACAAGGTACTGACCGACCAGACCACGGTCGACAAGCATCCGAATGTGCAGCGTGCCGCCGCCAACCTGCGTGCCGCCTATCTGTCGTTTGCGCGTTCGACCCTGCCGGCGCCAGTGACGGGCTATGTCGCCAAGCGCTCCGTGCAGGTGGGCCAGCGTGTGGCCGCCGGCGCGCCGCTGATGGCCGTGGTGCCGCTGGACCAGGTATGGATCGACGCCAACTTCAAGGAAGTGCAGATCACGCACATGCGCATCGGCCAGCCGGTCAAGCTGGAGGCCGACCTGTACGGCTCCAAGGTGACCTACAACGGCAAGGTGGAAGGCTTCTCGGCCGGCACCGGCTCCGCCTTCTCGCTGCTGCCGGCGCAGAACGCCACCGGCAACTGGATCAAGGTGGTGCAGCGCCTGCCGGTGCGCATCGCGCTCGACCCGCAACAGCTGAAGGACCACCCGCTGCGCGTCGGCCTGTCGATGAACGTCACGGTCGATGTGCGCAAGGAAGAAGGCGCGGTGATGACCAACACCACCGTGGCACGCCCGATGCAGACCGACGTCTATGACAAGGTGGCGCAGGACGCCGATGCGCTGATCGCCCGCATCATCTCGCTGAACAATGGCGGCCGCCAGGCGGCCGAACCCATGGCAGCGCCGGTTGCAGCTCCGGCCGCCGCCAAGCCCGCCAACACCTGAGCATGGCTACCTCCCTCCCCGCGCGCGACGGCGCCGCGCCTGGCGCCCCGGCGCCGGCAGCGCGCCCCGCCGCGCCAGTGCCGCTCTCCGGCGACAAGCTGGTGATCGGCACGATCGCGCTCTCGCTCGCCACGTTCATGAACGTGCTCGACTCCTCGATCGCCAACGTATCGATCCCGGCCATTTCGGGCGACCTCGGCGTGGCGCCCAACCAGGGCACCTGGGTCATCACCTCGTTTGCCGTGGCCAACGCCATCTCGGTGCCGCTGACCGGCTGGATGACCACGCGCTTCGGGGCGGTGCGGCTGTTCATCACCTCGATCCTGCTGTTCGTGATCTCGTCGTGGCTGTGCGGCGTCGCGCCCAACCTGGAGGTGCTGCTGGCCGCGCGCGTGCTGCAGGGTGCGGTGGCCGGGCCGATGATCCCACTGTCGCAGTCGCTGCTGCTATCGAGCTACCCGCCGCAGAAGAGCACCATGGCGCTCGCGCTATGGGGCATGACCACGCTGGTGGCGCCGATCATGGGCCCGCTGCTGGGCGGCTGGATCTCGGACAATATGACCTGGCCGTGGATCTTTTATATCAACATCCCGGTAGGCCTCGGTGCCGCCTATGCAACCTGGGCGATCTACCGCGACCGCGAAACGCCCATCAAGATCCTGCCGATCGACCGGATCGGGCTGGCGCTGCTGGTGATCTGGGTCGGCTCGATGCAGTTGATGCTCGACAAGGGCAAGGAACTCGACTGGTTCCACTCGCCCGAGATCGTGGTGCTCACGGTGGTGGCCATCGTCGGCTTCCTGTTCTTCCTCGCCTGGGAGAGCTACGAGAAGCACCCGATCGTCGACATCCACCTGTTCAAAGGCCGCAACTTCAGCGCGGGGGTGGTGGCCATCTCGGTGGCCTACGGGCTGTTCTTCGGCAATCTGGTGATCCTGCCGCTCTGGCTGCAAACCGTGGTCGGCTATACCGCGACCGATGCCGGCATCGTGATGGCGCCGGTCGGGATCTTCGCCATCCTGCTGTCGCCCGTGATCGGCAAGAACCTGCCCAAGATGGATGCGCGCTGGGTGGCCACCCTGGCTTTCATGACGTTCGGCGTGGTCAGCCTGATGCGCTCGGGCTTCACGCTGCAGGTCGATACCCGCTCGCTGATGATCCCGACGCTGATCCAGGGCGCGGCGATGGCGATGTTCTTCATCCCGCTGACCTCGATCATCCTGTCGGGCCAGCCGCCGGAAAAGATCCCGTCGGCCTCGGGTGTGTCCAACTTCGTGCGGATCACCTTCGGCGCGATCGGGGCCTCGATCTCGACCACCATCTGGGAAAACCGCTCGGCGCTGCATCACGCGCAACTGGTGGAGCAGGTCAACCAATACAACCCGGCCTATGCCGAACAGCTGAATCACCTGATGCAGCTCGGCATGAGCCAGGCCCAGGCCACCGGCATGATCGAGCGCAACATCACGCAACAGGCGGCCATGCTCGGCGCCAACGACATCTTCTGGATCTCGGGTGTGCTGTTCTTCGTGCTGATCGTCTTTGTCTGGCTGACCAAGCCAAAGAAAGGCGGAGACCTGGACGCCTCCGCCGCCGGGGCGCACTGAGCGGCTGAGCGCCAGGCGCCAAGCCGGGCTCGCCCGATGGCGCCAGCCGATGCCGTTCCCGGCATCGGCAATGGCACTTACCCCGCCAGGTCGGCGGCACCCGCCTGAACCGCCAGGCGCATGGCCTGCAGGCCGCAATCGCGCTGCGGATTCGGCACCAGCAGATAGGCCCCGGACAATCGCCGGTAAGGGCCAAAGCCGAACATCTCGAACACGGGCAGCGAGCGCAGCGCGCCCGCCGGGCAGTGATCCAGGTACAGCACCGCGACGCACCGCTGCCCGCCGCCGGGACCAAGCCACGCCTGCCCGTCCAGGCGATGCAGCGAACGATCCGCGGCAGCAAGCAGCGCACCAGCCGACCAGTCCCGTGCCGCCGCCGGCAGCAAGGTGGCCAGCGCCGACACGAGCATGCGGCACTGGCCGCCATCCTGGCCATGCCCGATGCAGTGTCCGCTCAGCGCATCCACTTCGATCCGCCGCAACCAGCCCGCCCCCTGGTGTGCCAGGATATCGGCCAGGTCCTGGCATACCAGGAGATCGTGCAGCCGGCTGCGGTCCTGCCCGCCAAGTCCTCCATCCGTGCAATGCGCGTAGGCGTCGACGCGGTCCTCGTATCGCGCATTGAACAAGCGCTGCCCGGCCAGGGCCGTCCTCCGATACATCGCTATCACTCCAGCCCTCCTCTTGTCTGCGGCGCGCGGCATCGCGCACCCGGCACGCCCCGGCTCGCTCAGCCAGGCAGGATTTCATGCACCACGACTTCGACGGACTGCGCGCCACCGGGCACGGGCAAACGGACGTGCCGTCCCGCGGGCGCGCCCAGCAGCGCCATGCCGGCGGGGGACAGCACGGAGAGCTTGCCACGCCGGAAATCCGCCTCTTCGGGATGGACGATGCGCCAGACAAAGTGCTCGCGGTGCTGCGCCTCGATACAGAGGAACGGCGTGTCGAGCGTGACGGCCTGGCACAGCCGGCTGGCGGGCGCGCCAACCACGGCGCCATCGATGACGTGGCGCAGCGACTCGCGCTGCAGCGCCGCCGTTTGCCGATCTGCCGCGAGCGCGCGCAGGCGCTCGATATCTGAGGGGGTAAGGAAAACGGTCTTTCGCATGCTGACTCCCGGTGTCAATACGCGCAACGCGCTCACGCGCGTGGCAATGGCTGGCAGGTCCGCCGGATCGCTGAAACAGCAGGCGAGCAGACGCCGGCCGGTTTCGGTGATTCGGAGGACCAGGGGGAGCGGGGTTCGGCCCGGTGCGCTGCGATTGACGCACCTTCGAAAACCTCGAGAGGGGTCAGGCAGGGTACCGGGCGGTAGCGAGCGTGGCGGCTGTTGCCGCGCGAAGGAGTAAGACGAGGAGGTTCACGAAAGCCTTGCCGTCATGCCGTGCGCCTCGACACAGGGTGTGCCAATGCCGCGCCGTCAATAGATGACATTTAAACAAAGTTTCGGAGCAAAGGGAAGCCGGCGGCGCAGCGACGGTCATTTCGACCGTCAATGGTGAAAATTAGCGTGGTTTTATTGCACGTTAGGCTGAATTTAAAAGCAAAACGGCGGCCAGGCGCGCATTCCGCCACCGCGGCACGATGCCGCGATGGCGCCGGTTCTGCTACAGCTTCACCAGACGCTCAGGCCGCAGGGCGCCTTCGCGCATCCGCGCCACGCCAAGCAGGTGCTGGGGCTCGCCACCGTAGACGCGGACCAGTTCGCCTTCCGCCGGCGCCGTGCCGGCGGGCAGGTCGCGCAGCGCAATGCGCTGGCCCTGCAGGAAGCGGCTCATTGCCGCCTCGTCGAGCACGACCGGCGCACAGCGCTGCAGCAACGCATCGACCGGAGCCAGCATCGCGGGCCGCTCTTCGTCGCCGTGCTGCTCGATCTGCTCCAGCGTCACGGCGCCGGCCAGGGTCAGGTCTCCCACCGCGGTGCGGCGCAAGCCTGTCAGGTGCGCGCCGCAACCCAGCGCCTCGCCGATGTCCTCGGCCAGGGTACGGATATAGGTCCCCTTGCTGCAAGTCACGCGCATACGGAAGGCGGGCGCCTGCGGCAAGCCGCAATCCAGTAGCGTGATGTCGTGAATGGTGACGCGCCGTGCCGCACGCTCCACCGTCTGACCCGCGCGCGCGTACTCGTACAGTGGGCGGCCATCCTTCTTGAGCGCCGAATGCATCGGCGGCACCTGTTCGATTTCACCGGAAAAGCGCGCCATCGTGGCGCGCAAGGTGTCGATATCGCAAGTCACCGCGCGCTCCGCGATGGTTTCGCCTTCTGCATCGCCCGTGGCGGTCTTGATGCCCAGGCGGACGGCCGCCTCATAGGTCTTGTCGGCCTCGAGCAGATCCTGCGAGAACTTGGTGGCTTCGCCGAAGCAAAGCGGCAGCAGTCCGGTGGCGAGCGGATCGAGCGTGCCGGTATGCCCGGCCTTGAGCGCACGCAGCAGACGCTTGGCGCGCACCAGCGCGTCGTTCGACGACAGCCCGAGCGGCTTGTCGAGCAGCAGCACACCATGCACCTCGCGGCGCGGCTGCCGGGGCGGGCGATTGAGTTTGGGATCGGTCATGACGGGAGTGATGTGACGCCGGCTCGGGTTCGGAAAGCCCCGGCCAGGCGCGACAACGGCAACGACAAAGTCTCTGGGGAACAAGAAAACGGCCCGTGAAAACGGGCCGCCTTTTTAATCTTCTTTTGCGCGGGTCGAGTTAGCTTCTTTGATCAGCTTGGACATCTCGATCGCCTGCTCCACCGAGGTATCGTGGAAAAAGCGCAGCGTCGGCACGGTATGGATATGCAGCCGCTTGTAGAGCAGCGAATGCAGATAGCCGGACTTTTCGTTCAGGATGCCTTCCACTTCCGCGGCGTCGGCCGCCAGTACCGTGAAGTACACCTTGGCGTGCGCGTAGTCGGGGGTCAGCGTGACCGACTGCAGCGTGACGAGCCCCAGGCGGGGATCGCGCAGCTCACGCTGGATCATCTCGGCCAGGTCGCGCTGGATCTGGTCGGAAATCCGGAGATTACGAGAGGAGATATTGCCTTTCTTGGCCATTCAATACGCTTCTGTCGAGACTGGCTGCGGCGAGCCGGTTGGCTCGCCGCCCGCGCCACGCTTTACAGCGTGCGCGCCACCTCGGTGATTTCATACACTTCGAGCTGGTCGCCTTCCTGAACGTCGTTGAAGTTCTTGATCGACAGACCGCACTCGAAGCCTTGCTTGACTTCCTTGACGTCGTCCTTGAAGCGCTTGAGCGAATCGAGCTCGCCGGTATGGATGACCACGTTGTTGCGCAGCACCCGCACCAGGGCGGTGCGCTTGACCAGGCCATCGGTAACCATACAACCGGCCACCGCACCGATCTTCGGCACGCGGAATACCTGGCGCACCTCGACCGTACCCAGCGTGACTTCGCGCTTTTCCGGCGCCAGCATGCCCGACATCGCCGCCTTGATCTCGTCTACCGCATCGTAAATGATGTTGTAGTAGCGGATATCGATGCCGTTGTTCTCGGCCAGCTTGCGCGCGCCAGCGTCGGCACGCACGTTGAAGCCGATGATGACCGCCTTCGAGGCGGTGGCCAGGTTGACGTCCGACTCCGAGATGCCGCCCACGCCGCCGTGCACGATCTGTACGCGCACTTCGTCGGTGGAGAGCTTCTGCAGCGATTGCACCAGCGCTTCCTGCGAACCCTGAACGTCGGCCTTGACGATCAATGGCAGCGTCTGCACTTCGCCTTCGCTCATCTGCTCCAGCATGGTTTCCAGCTTGGCCGCCTGCTGCTTGGCCAGCTTGACGTCGCGGAACTTGCCCTGGCGGAACAGCGCGATTTCGCGCGCCTTGCGCTCGTCGGGCAGTACCAGCACTTCTTCGCCGGCGGCCGGGACTTCGGACAGGCCCTGGATCTCGACCGGAATCGAGGGGCCCGCGTCCTTGGTCGGCTTGCCGGTTTCGTCCAGCATGGCGCGGACACGGCCGTATGCGCTGCCAGCCAGCACCACGTCGCCACGCTTGAGCGTGCCGCTGGTGACCAGGATGGTCGCGATCGGGCCCTTGCCCTTGTCCAGCTGGGCTTCCACCACCAGGCCCTTGGCCGGGGCGTCCACCGGTGCCTTCAGCTCCAGCACTTCGGCCTGCAGCAGCACTTGCTCCAGCAGGTCGTCGATGCCGGTGCCGGTCTTGGCGGATACCGGTACGAACGGCGAATCACCGCCGTATTCTTCCGGCAGCACCTGCTCGGCCACCAGTTCCTGCTTGACGCGGTCCGGGTTGGCTTCGGGCTTGTCGATCTTGTTGATCGCCACCACGATGGGCACGCCCGCCGCCTTGGCGTGGGCGATGGCTTCCTTCGTCTGCGGCATCACGCCGTCGTCGGCCGCCACCACCAGGATGACGATGTCGGTTGCCTTGGCACCGCGGGCACGCATGGCCGTGAAGGCCTCGTGACCCGGGGTGTCCAGGAAGGTGATCACGCCGCGCTCGGTTTCCACATGGTAGGCACCGATATGCTGCGTGATACCGCCGGCTTCGCCCGCCGCCACCTTGGCACGGCGGATGTAGTCCAGCAGCGAGGTCTTGCCGTGGTCGACGTGACCCATCACCGTCACGACCGGCGGACGCGGCAGCAGTTCGGCGTCGGTGTGCTCTTCGCCACCCACCACCAGCAGTGCTTCCGGATCGTCCAGCTTGGCGGCAAACGCCTTGTGGCCCATTTCTTCCACCACGATCATGGCGGTTTCCTGGTCCAGCACCTGGTTGATGGTCACCATCTGGCCGAGCTTCATCATCTGCTTGATGACCTCGGATGCCTTGACCGCCATCTTGTGCGCGAGATCCGCCACCGAGATGGTTTCCGGCACGTGCACTTCACGCACCACCGGTTCCGTCGGCGCCTGGAAATTGGTGCCGCGATCGTCCTGCTGATGACGGTTGCCACGGCCGCGCGGACCACCGCGCCAGCCGCCGACGCCACCCGACGAATCGCCGCGGGTCTTCAGGCCGCTGCCCTTCTTCTTCGAGCCTTCGTCCTGCCAGGTCGAGGAAGTACCGGCCTTCACTACCTTGCCGGTCTTCTTGTCGACCGTGGTGGTAGCGGTGGCAGTGGTGGTAGCGGGCTTCTTCTCGTCCTTCTTGACTTCGGTGCCCGGCGCCTTGACCGGCTTGTGCAGCGTGCCGGTCTGCTCGGCCTTCTTCTCTTCGGCCTTGCGTTCCGAAGGCGCCTTGAGCACGCGCGCCGGCGCATTCAGCATCTGCTGGATGGCGCGGGCTTCGGCTTCGGCGGCTTCGCGGCGCTTGCGGGCGGCGTCCTGCTCGGCACGCGCCTTGTCGGCAGCCTGCTTGGCTTCGTCGGCAGCCTTCTGCGCGGCGGCGCGCTCGGCCGCCAGGCGAGCCTTGTCGTCCTCGGCCTTCTTGCGCGAATCGTCGTCTTCGGGCGCAGCGGCGGTAGCGGCGGCACGCAGGGCGGCAGCCTCCTCTTCCGCCTTGCGGGCGGCGAGTTCGGCCTGGCGGCGCTCTTCCGCCTCCAGTGCTTCCTGCTTGGCGCGGCGCTCGGCTTCTTCGCGTTCGGCGGCTTCATGACGCGCCTTCAGCTCGGCTTCCTGGCGTGCCAGCATTTCGGCCTGTTGACGCTCTTCCGCTTCCTGGCGTGCCTGTTCGGCGGCATCGACCTGAACCTCGACCACTTCCTGGCCGTCGGCGGCGCCGTCCGGCGTGGCCTCGTCGCGCTTGATCAGGACACGCTTCTTGCGCACCTCGACCTGCACCGTGCGAGTCTTGCCGGTGGAATCAGCCTGGCGGATCTCGGAGGTCTCACGCTTGGTCAACGTGATCTTCTTGCGCGCGCTGTCATCGGCCGCCCCGTGCGAACGCTTGAGGTAATCCAGCAATTTGGTCTTGTCGGATTCGGTGATGATGTCTTCAGGCGTCACCTTGCCCACCCCAGCTGCCTGCAATTGTTCCAGCAGGGCAGCTGCGCTGCGGCTCAGTTCTGCGGCCAGTTGGGCAACTGTTGTGCTTGCCATTCAAACCCTTTCAATGCTCGGTTTATACGTCGGGACAGTTGTGTGTGGAATGCGCGCTCAAGTAGCCTCAACCAGCGTTACATGAGCGTGTCCCTCAGTTAAACCAATGTTCCCGTGCTTTCATGATCAGCGCGCGGGCTTCTTCCTCGCCCAGACCAACCATGTCGACAAGTTCGTCGACGGCCAGTTCGGCCAGTTCGTCACGCGTGTGGATATTGCCTTCGGCCAGCTTGCCGATCAGTTCCGGGGTCAGGCCGTCGAGCGAGCGCAGATCCTGCGACACCTCTTCCACCTTCTCTTCCCGGGCCAGTTCCATCGTCAAGAGCGCATCGCGTGCGCGGTTGCGCAGCTCGTTGACGGTATCTTCATCGAAGGCATCGATCTCCAACATCTCGCTGATGGGCACATAGGCCACTTCTTCCAGCGTGGAGAATCCTTCGTCGATCAAGATGTCAGCCACTTCTTCGTCCACGTCCAGCTTGGCCATGAACAACTTGCGCACCACGTCGCTTTCCTCGGCCTGCTTCTGCGCCGATTCTTCCTGCGTCATGATGTTGATCTGCCAGCCGGTCAGCTCGGACGCCAGGCGTACGTTCTGGCCGCTGCGGCCGATGGCGACGGCGAGATTTTCCTCGTCGACCACCACGTCCATGCTGTGCTTTTCCTCGTCGACCACGATCGACTGTACCTGTGCCGGCGCCAGCGCGCCAATCACGAACTGCGCCGGGTCTTCCGACCACAGCACGATGTCAACCGCCTCGCCGCCGATCTCGTTGCGCACCGCGGTCACCCGCGTGCCGCGCACACCGACGCAGGTACCGATCGGATCGATACGCTTGTCATGGGCCACCACGGCGATCTTGGCGCGCACGCCCGGGTCGCGGGCGGCAGCCTTGATCTCCAGCAGGCCCTGCTCCATTTCCGGCACTTCATTCTCGAAGAGCTTGATCAGGAACTCGGGCGCGGTGCGCGACAGCTCGATCTGCGGTCCGCGTGCGGTGCGATCCACATTCAGGATATAAGCGCGCACACGGTCGCCGGTGCGCAGGTTTTCCTTGGGGATGATCTGGTCGCGGGCCAGCAGCGCTTCCACGCGGCCGGACTCGACGATCAGGCCCTTCTTGTCGGCGCGCTTGACCGTGCCGGTCATGACCTTTTCGCCACGATCCAGGTAATCATTGAGGATCTGCTCGCGCTCGGCGTCGCGGATCTTCTGCAGGATCACCTGCTTGGCGGCCTGCGCGCCGATACGGCCGAACTCGACCGACTCGATCTGCTCTTCGATGTACTCGTCCAGCTGGATGTCCGGATTCTGCTCGCGTGCCTCGAACATGAGGATTTGCTTGTCCGGCTCCTGCAGGCCCTGCTCATCGGGGACCACAAGCCAGCGGCGGAACGTCTCGTGCTCACCGGACTCGCGATCGATGGCAACGCGGATATCCACGTCTTCCTCGAAACGCTTCTTGGTTGCCGAAGCGAGTGCCGCTTCCAGCGCACCGAATACCACATCCTTGTCGACGTTCTTCTCACGCGCAAGCGCATCGACGAGCAACAGAACTTCGCGGCTCATTGCTTGTTCCCTTTTTTCTGATTTCCTTTGAAGTCGATCACCGGCACCAGGCGTGCGCGATCGACATCGGATATGGTGAATTCCAGCAGTGCCGTGCCGTTTTGTCCTTCGAACTCGAGGCCGATCTGCTCCGCCCCCGGCTCACCGGCGGGCGCCTGCAGAATGCCGACGAAATTCTTCTGTCCGTTGACCGGGAGACGCAGGGTGACCCTGGCTTCCTGGCCCGCGAAGCGGACGTAGTCAGCCAGTTTCTTGAGCGGCCGGTCCAGCCCCGGCGAGGACACTTCGAGGCGCTCGTAGTCGATGTTCTCGACGGTCAGCACGTGGGTAAGCTGTCGGCTTACCTTCTCGCAATCCTCAATGACGATGCCGGTTTCAGGCTGATCGATGTAGACGCGCATGAGTCCGCCCGGAGCGCGCTCGAGCTCAACCAGCTCGTACCCCATGCCGTTCAGGGTGGTTTCGATCAAATCTGCCAGATGCACTGTATTCCCGAATAATGGCCATCAATACCGTGGCAGACCCAGCCCACCGGCACGGCCGTCTGAGTTGACGGCTTGCAGCCTGCTTGCCTGCCAGCCATCCCGACCGGCGCGCCGTGAAACAACGGCAAACACACGAAACGGACGAAGCAAAAAAAAATGGGCGCAATGCCCATCATTCGCCCACCCTTTTGCAGGATGACTTTTGAATAGACTTTGATTATACGCTGAAACGGTGCGAAAGGCAAAGACAGCCGGGTGAACCCGAACAGGAAAGCGGCGCACGCCGCTCTTGCCCCCGTCCGGCGGCCACCCTGGCCATCCCGCCCCGCATCGCGTCAGCGGTTGCCGTCGCGGCCGCCGCCGCGAGGGCGGCGATTGCCACCCGGCTTTCCTGCCTGCGGCATCACATTGCCGTTGACCTCGCCGCCACCGCGACGCGGGCCGCGGCCCTGGCCACCGCCCATGCCACCCATCCCACCCATGGGACCCATGGGTCCGCTCATGCCGCGGCCGCCACGGCCACCGCCACGCCCCTGGCCGCCGGGACCACGCGGGGAACCCGCCGCGCCGCCGCCAAGCTTGGTGGTATGCGAAGTCAGCAGGGTCGGGCCGCCGATATATCCCATCGAGGTCTGCATCGGGTCAGGCTGGCCACGGCCGGCGCCACTGCCGCGTGGGCCGCTGCCGCGGTTGATGCGCGGCAGGCCATCCATGCCCGTCACCATCGGCATGCCAGCGATGGCTGCCTCGGTGCGCTGCTTGCGCCCACCCACCTTGCTGCCGCCCTTGGGACCGCTGTCGCCCTTGGAGGGCGCCTTCAGGCCGATGGAAGCCATCAGCGCGCGCACATCGTCGGCTTCGAGTTCCTGCCAGCGGCCGCGCTTGAGGCCGCGCGGCAGCAGGAACTGGCCATAGCGGGTGCGGATCAGGCGCGACACGGTCAGGCCGACCGCCTCGAACATGCGGCGCACCTCGCGGTTGCGGCCTTCGGTCAGGGCCACGTGGTACCAGTGGTTGATCCCCTCGCCGCCGCCGTCGGCGATGCGCAGGAAATTTGCCTCGCCATCGTCGAGCTTGATGCCATGCAGCAGGCGCTGGCGATCGGCCTCGGCCAGCTCGCCCAGCGTACGCACGGCGTATTCACGCTCCACGCCATAGCGCGGATGCATGAACTTGTTGGCGATATCGCCCGAGGACGTGAAAATCAGCAAGCCCTCGGTGTTGAAGTCGAGCCGGCCCACGGCGACCCACTTCCCTGCCTTGATGCGCGGCAGGCTGTCGAAAACCGTCGGACGGCCTTCCGGATCCGACTGGCTGACGATCTCGCCGGACGGCTTGTGGTAAAGCAGCACGCGCGGCGGCTTGGTCGAGACACGGCGGTGGATCAGCTTGCCGTTGACGCGGACCTGGTCCGCCGGCAGGATACGCTGGCCGATATGGGCCGGCAGGCCGTTGACCGACACGCGCCCTTGCAGGATCAGCTCTTCCATTTCCCGGCGCGAACCCAGGCCGCCTTCGGCGAGCACCTTGTGCAGCTTGGGGGCATCGTCATCCGCCGACAGCTCCCGCACCGGCTTGGCCTTGACGTGCGAAGCACCGCTATCCTCCTGGTCATACTGGCCGGAGATGACAAAGCGGAACAGGTCTTCGCCGCCGGCCGCGGGGCTGGCAGACACCTTCTCGGACGCACCCGGAGCCTGGCGCTGCGCGCCGCCCTTGCCCTTGCCACCCTTGCCAGCCTGGCGCGCACCGCCCTGCTGCCCTTCCGCGCCATGGCGCCGGCCGGCGCCTTGCGGCTGCTGACCGGACTGGCCTTGCTGCGGCTTGCGCTTGCGTGCCCCGTTGGGATTGGCGCGCGCGCCATCTCGCTGGCGCTCGCCGGCAGCTTCACCGGCAACCTCGCCCCCGCCCTCGGCGGCGGCACCGCCAGCCGCGCGGCGGCCACGCGGCGCGGGACGCTCGCCCTGCGGCTCGCCGGCCTGCGGGGACTCGCCGTCGGCCGGCTTGCGCTTGCCACGGGTACGCCCCTTCCTCGCGCCGTCGCCGCGCCCGGCCTGTGCGTCCGCCGTGGCGCCAGCCTCCTGGCCGCCCGGGGCGCCCACCTCATCGTCCGCGGCACGCCCGCCGTCGCGGTCCTGCGCGGCCTGGCGGCGCGTGGCTACCAGGTTGCGCAACCCGCGGCGCAGGCCCTTGCGGCGCGGTGCGCCTTCGGTGCCGGCACCGCCCTCGGCGGCATTGCCGGCGTCGCCGGCCGGCGTATCCGCCTGGCGGACGTCTTGATCAACAGAATCGGACAAGGTATTCACATTCGGATGTTGCATGGTGTTCAGTTGGACACGCGCTCGTCGTGCTCGCTGGGGTGCGCCGGATTCGCCTGGGACGAAGCCGGGACTTCGGACTCCTGCTCGCCGGAGGCCACTTGCATGTGGTAACCGTTAGCGGGCACTTCCGTTTGCTCATCTGTTTCGCCGTCGATGACGGTTTCCTCGGCGGCCGCGCCATCAAGGCGTTCGCCGGAGGATGCGGTGGACTCCGGCTCATTCACCGGCCCGGGAGTCGGCGGCACTTCAATCCCGGCCGCTGGCACAACCTCGGCCGGCGCCGGGACTTCATCCCGATCCGCGGCTTCGGCGGCATCATCGACCGCCGGGGCTTCCAGATCGTCGAATGCGACCGCGAAGGGCTGCTTCGATTCGGCGGCTGGCGCATCGACAGGGGCCGTGCCCGCATCGCCTGCGTCGTCTTGGTCGTTTGCCGCACCCAAGCCGATCCCCGCATCGCCCTGTGCAGCGGTTTCGGCAGCGCCGGGCTCTTCCTGCTCGATCGCCGGGGCTGCATTCACGCTGTCGGTGCCGGCCTCGGGTTGTTCCAGCCCGGCTTGCGCGAACGCTTCTTCGTCACTGCCGGCCGGTGCGTCGGGCACGCCACCCAGAGACTCGAAATCGATGGCCTCCTGGTTCAGCAGCGCGACCTGCGCCTGCGCCTGCGGATCTTCCAGCGGCGGCAGCTCATCGAGCGTACGCAGGCCAAGATCATCGAGGAAGGTCTTGGTCGTGGCGTACAGCGCCGGCCGGCCCGGTACGTCGCGGTGGCCGATCACTTCGATCCAGCTGCGGTCCTCCAGCTTCTTGACAACCTCGGTGCTGACCGTGACACCGCGGATTTCCTCGATATCGCCCCGGGTGACCGGCTGCCGGTAGGCAATGATCGCCAGCGTCTCCATCACCGCGCGGGAATACTTGGGCGGTTTTTCGGGATTCAGCCGGTCCAGGTATTCGCGCATGGCCGGGCGGCTCTGGAAACGCCAGCCACTGGCCAGCGCCACGAGTTCCACGCCCCGTTGCTCCCAGTCGCGGCGCAGCTCTTCGAGCAGCACCCGAATGGTGTCGGCACCGACATCGTCGGTAAACAGCCGGCGCAAGTCATTGACGCGCAAGGGTTCCTGCGCACAGATCAGCGCGGTCTCGAGGACGATCTTCGCCTCTTGGGTATTCATGTTGATTGCGTGCAGCCTGTCTTTGCACCTGCGCCCCGGACAAGCCCGGGCGCACTGGAGATTGCGGGTTCAGCGGTAGGGTGCCACCGCCATCTGACCGCGCAGCCAACCGCATGCTTGATGCATGCCGGTTGTGCGCTTTCCTTATTGCATCGGGTGCCGGACCTGGCCGGCAGGAGATCGCCCGGCCACCGGCTTTACCTGCCGGTCGACGGAGCCCTTGCGTCGCGCCTTCCCCCTGATGTGGCGGACCTGTCCGGCGCAAAATGCATCGCTCCGGGTGCAAGAAAAATATGGATATCGGCCCTGCTGGCCTATTTCACCCCGCCCTGCCGTGGCTGGTCTTTTGAACCGAATCTTTTGAACCGGACGGCGGAAGGGGAACGGTACCTGGCGCTAATACCTGCCCGGAAGTTCCTGGCAAGCATCCCTGCGAGCGAATGCTGCCTGACGATGCCACGATGAAATACGCTGCGCGATATCGCTGTTCTTGCGATTGTATGGCATTCCCGGGCAAACCTGCAACCGATTCGCACGGGTGGATGACTAGCGAGGTGCCGGCTACAACACTATGCAAGATATCAGAACACCAGGCAGAAGCCATGTGCGGCCAGGGACTCAGGCAATAGCAGCGCCCGCGCCACCCCGGCCACGCCGAAGGCGGCCACCGCCAGGCCGGCCCCGGTACGCACCACGGGCCGGCGCGACAACTGGCGGAGATAGCCGGAAAGTCCAGAGATCACCAGCAGGTTGGGCAAGGTGCCAAGACCGAATACGCTCATCACAAGTGCGCCAGACGGCGCATTTCCAGCCAGCAGCGCCATGGCGAGGGCGCCGTAGACCATACCACACGGCACCAGCCCCCAGGCCAGGCCCATGCCGTAGCGGCGCAGCAATCGCCCTTGCGGCAGGGCCGCCGCCGGCAGGCGCGCCGCGACACCGGAAACACCGCGCAGCAGACCGCCGGCACCACGTGCGGCCAGCCGTTCCAGCCATGCGGCGCCCACGCTGCGCCCGCGCAGCATCCACAGGCCCGACAACACCAGCATGACGCTGCCGATACCGAACAGCCACCGCTGCAGCGGCAGGTATTGGGCCTTCCAGACGCCCGCGCCGAGGGCGCCCAGCAAGGCGCCCAGCACCGCATACATGCTGAGCCGGCCGGCATGCATGACCAGCAACTCGAGCAACCAGTGGCCCGGACGCCGAAGGATGGTGGCAGGCACGCGCGCCACCCCGCCCTGCTCTGCTGCCAGTGCAATCCCGCCACACATGGCCGCGCAATGCACTCCACCCAGCAAAGCCAGGGTAAATACGCTGAAAAGCACGCCTATGGTCAACTTCCCCTCCCAATCGCATCACGTGGCGCGGTAAAATGCGCCCAACGCGCCCCCGCAGCTTCAAGAGGCGCTATCGACATAAGGCCAGGCGCCCGCGGCGACGCGCAATCGCCACCAATGACGGCGGGCAAGGCACGGCGCAAGCCGGACAGACTCGCGCGCCAGGCTTATGCTGATAGTGCTTCCAACCGACAGCTATCAACGTCAAGCTTTCAATCCATACGCTCGCCACACCGGGCTGGATTGACTGCGCTAAACCGACAGGCCCCAATTGCTCACATCCATTCCCATATCCGAGATGTCGCCCCGCTGCTCCACTTGCTCGCTGGGCCAGCTCTGCCTGCCCGTTGGCATGTCGCAGCAGGACCTCGAAAAAATGGATTCGCTGGTGCAGGAACGCGTGCGCGTACGCAAGGGCGAGACCCTGTACCGCCTTGGCGATCCGCTCACCGCCGTCTACGCGATCCGCTTCGGCACGCTCAAGACCCATCTGACGATGGAGGACGGCCGTTCGCAGATTACAGGCTTCCATCTCCCCGGCGAAGTCGTCGGGCTCGACGGCCTGGGCGAAATGCAACATGCCTCGGATGCGACCGCGCTCGAGGATACCGAAGTCTGCGTAGTGCGCTTCGGCGACCTCCAGTCGCTCTCCGGCGTCCTGCCGTCCCTGCAGCATCAGTTCATGCGGCTGATGAGCAAGGAAATCTCGCAGGACCAGGTCATGCTGATCACGCTCGGCTCGATGCGCGCCGAAGAGCGGCTTGCCGCCTTCCTGATCAACCTGTCCGAACGGCTTTCCGCGCGCGGCTACTCCGCTTCCGAGTTCGTGCTGCGCATGAGCCGCGAGGAAATCGGCAGCTATCTGGGGCTCAAGCTCGAGACCGTCAGCCGCCTGTTCTCCCGCTTTGCGGAGGCCGGGCTGATCCAGATCCGCCAGCGCCACGTCAAACTGGTCGACATGGCTGGCATCAAGCAGATCGTCAACAAATCCTGCTAGCGCGGCCGGCAGGCACTGCCCGGCCGGAGCCGTGAGGTTCCTGCGGCCCGCGCTCCCGCATTGCCGGCACCGACTGCCCCGGCGGCCGTCCTTCCCACGCCGCACCGCCGGGCCTGCGCGGACGCGTCCCTGCGCCGGCGGGTTCGCCGCGATGCCACGCCCTCTCGCCTGAGCCGGGAAGGCGCGCATTGCGTTCACTCCAGCTCGTCTGTCTCTGCCAGGCGCGTGGGCATGGTGTACAGCGTCAGGCCGCTCGACAGCGAACAAAGCAGCCACGCGACCAGGAAGCCCACCGTATAGACGGCCTCCCGCGACGCTTCCACCGGCTGCCCGAAGAACCGCAGGTCACCGGGGTCGACCATGGAAAACACCAGCGCGGTCGTCAATCCGGCAACCAGGAAGGCGGGCCATAGCACCCACATCAGCCAGCGTAGTCTCATGGTCACCTCGCCTGGACCGCGGCGGGTACTGCCTGCCGTGCGGCAACGCCGGTCTTTTCAACCACCAGCCCGTGCCGCGACACGCCTTCGACAATGGGCTGATCCGGATGCGACATCGCCAGCCAGATGGTAACGCCGCAGGCCACCATCGCCAGCAATGGCCCGCTCATCAGCAGCCATGGCCAGGGCTCCTTCCACCAGGGATTGCTTTGTTGCATCATCTGGCCTCCTCTATATTGGGTCATATTCCTTGCGTCCGGCGACCGGGCCCAGGCCCGATCCTCCGGTCTCCCTGTCTTCCGGCCGCCTCGCCGGTTTGCTGCATCAAAGATTGCGCGGCACGATAAAGCTGGTGCTCTGCCGGATCTCGGCGCCGCTCCTTCCCTCGGCCTCATTGCCAGCCGCGGTCACGGTCACCTCGATCTTGTGCGTACCCTGGCCCGCGGATTCGATCGGCACACGCACGCGAACCGGAATCAGCCGGTTGGAGGTCGGCGCCAGGTCGTCTGCACTGTGGTCATACTCCACGGCGATTCCCTTCAACTCGTCGCTATTCGCGCGGATGGCGACGCGCATCGGCGCTTCGGTCGTATTGATCAGCTGCAGGCGGTACACGTTCTCGATCCAGCGGCCTTCCACTTCGCGGCCAAGCGCGCCGCGGTCGCGAATAATGTCGACCTTCAGCGGCGTGCGCATGGCCAGCGACACCACGAAGCCGCCCACCAGTGCCAGCCAGATCACCGAGTAGACCACGGTGCGCGGCCGGATCAGGCGTTTGCGCGCCACGGTTGCCGACAGCGCGCGGCGCATGGCGTTCTCGGACGTGTAGCGGATCAGCCCGCGCGGATACGACATCTTGTCCATCACCTGGTCGCAGGCGTCGATGCAGGCGCCGCAGCCGATGCAGTCGTACTGCAGGCCATCGCGAATATCGATCCCGGTGGGGCATACCTGCACGCAGATGCTGCAGTTCACGCAAGAGCCCAGCCCCGCGGCCGTGGGATCGGCCTTGCGCGAGCGGCTGCCGCGCGGCTCGCCGCGGCCTACGTCATACGTCACCACATAGGTGTCGCGATCCACCATCACGCTCTGGAAGCGAGCGTATGGACACATGTACTTGCACACCTGCTCGCGCATGAAGCCGGCGTTGCCCCAGGTGCAGAAGGCGTAGAACAGCATCCAGAACGTCTGCCAGGGGCCCAGCGACAGGCTCAGCACCTCGCCGCCCAGTTCGCGGATGGGCGAGAAGTAACCGACGAAGGTAAAGCCCGTCCAAAGCGCGATCAGTATCCAGAGCGAATGCTTGGTCGCTTTCAGCCGTAGCTTGCGCGCGCTCCAGGGATCGCCGTCCAGGCGGATGCGGGCAAAGCGGTCGCCTTCCACATGCCGCTCGATCCACATGAAAATCTCGGTGTAGACCGTCTGCGGACAGGCATAGCCGCAGAACAAGCGTCCCGCGATCGCCGTAAACAGGAACAGCGAGAGCGCGGAGATCACCAGCAGCACCGCCAGGTAGATCACGTCCTGCGGCCACAGCACCAGGCCGAAGATATAGAACTTGCGCGCCCCGAGATCGAACAGCATGGCCTGGCGCCCGTTCCAGTTCAGCCACGGCATGCCATAGAAGAACAGCTGGGTCAGCAGCA
Source organism: Cupriavidus sp. 96C5-1 (assembly GCF_057798855.1). Taxonomy (NCBI): domain Bacteria; kingdom Pseudomonadati; phylum Pseudomonadota; class Betaproteobacteria; order Burkholderiales; family Burkholderiaceae; genus Cupriavidus; species Cupriavidus sp. 96C5-1. The sequence continues at coordinate 29,432 of NZ_JBYOJU010000031.1, forward strand.
CCAGCCAGACGCGCCACCGCGAGAACGCCCCCGTCACCGAGCGCGGATAGATCTTGCGCCGGACTTCGTACAGGGTTTCGTCCGAGGTTTCCGCGTCTGCCACGGGCGCGGCGCGCTTGCGCTGCGGCGCCTGGGCGGCCGCAGTCCTGACAAGCGGTTCCGGTTCAGGCGCGTTCATGGGCGCTCACCCTGGCCGGCGCGCATGAAGATCCGGCAAGCGATGGCGCGGCTCATTTCCCGCCTCCCGCATCCGTGCCGCTGCCGCTGTTGGAGAGGCCCCATACATAGGCGGTCAGCATGCGGATGCGCTCCGGCGTGAGGATTTCCTCGTGCGCCGGCATGTGGTTGTTATGGCCTTTCAGGATGGCGTCGACGATGGTCGCCTCCGAACTGCCGTACAGCCACACATTGTCGGACAGATTGGGCGCGCCGAGCGCCTGGTTGCCCTTGCCCGTGGATCCATGGCAGGCAGCGCAGGTGGTCTTGAACGTGCCCTCGCCGCGCGACGCACGGATCGGGTCGGAAGCCAGGCCCGACAGGGACCGCACATACTGCGCCACGTCGCCGGCCAGCTTGGCGTCGATGGTCGAAGCGAACGACGGCATCACCCCATTGCGCCCCTTGGTGATGGTCTGGGTGATGGTGGCGGGGTCTCCGCCGTACAGCCAGTCGCCATCGGTCAGGTTGGGAAAGCCGCGGCCGCCGTGCGCATCGGAGCCATGGCATTGCGCGCAGTAGTTGAGGAACAGGCGCTGCCCGATCTCGCGCGCGCCCGGATCCGCCGCCACCTGCTTGATGTCCATCTGCATGTACTTGCCATAGACCTCGCGCTGCACCTGCTCGGCCGCCTTGCGGTGCGCTTCCAGTTCAACTCGGCTGGAGGTCTTGAGCGCTCCGGCATAGGAACCCAGGCCGGGATACAGCGCCAGGTAGGCCAGGCCGAAGATGCACGCCAGCAGGAACATCCACATCCACCAGCGCGGCAGCGGATTGTTCAACTCGCGCAGATCGCCGTCCCACACGTGGCCGGTGTCTTCGGTGGCGCCGGCGACCTTGGCCACCTTGCGCTGGGAGAACAGCAGCCACACGCACCATACGATGCCGACCAGCGCGATGGCGGCAATGTAGTAACTCCAGAAATCCGTGAAGAAGTCGCTCATGACTCAGTGTTCCTGCTTGGTATGGTTTGCGCTGCCTGCATGGCGGCGCCCGTCGCGGCTCACCGCCAACGGCTCGTCGGGCAAGGCGAAAGGCAGCATCGCCGATTCCTGGTTAGCGGGCTGGCGGCCGGCCGACCAGGCCCACCAGCAGATTGCAATGAAGACAACCAGCGAAATCACGGTGGAGAATGCAGTGATCATTGCCATCGCTTACTCCTTGGCCGGCTCGGCCGTGGCCTGGGCGGCGGCGGCGGTATCCACACGCACGTTGCGCTTGGTGATGCCAAGTTCCTGCAGGTACGCCACCAGCGCGTCTTCTTCGGTCTTGTTGGCCAGCGCGGCGGGAGCCTGCTCGATCTCGGCATCCGTATAGGGCACGCCCAGGCGTCTTAGCGCACGCATGCGGTCGCCGATATCGTTGGTCGGCAGCACGGCCTTCTCGAGCCACGGATAAGACGGCATCACCGACTCGGGCACCACGTCGCGCGGATTGCGCAGGTGGATGCGCTGCCAGTCGTCGGAGTAGCGGCCGCCCACGCGCGCCAGGTCGGGCCCGGTACGCTTGGAACCCCACAGGAAGGGGTGGTCGTAGACCGATTCGCCGGCCGTCGAGTAGTGGCCATAGCGTTCGACATCGCCCTGCAGCGTGCGCACCTGCTGCGAATGGCAGCCCACGCAGCCCTCGCGGATATAGATATCGCGGCCCATCAGGCGCAGCGGCGAATACGGCTTGATCCCCGCATCGGGCTCCGTGGTGGAGTGCTGGAAGAACAGCGGCACGATCTGGACCAGCCCGGCGATGCTGACCACCAGGATGGTGCACACGATCAGCCAGCCGATGTTCTTCTCCAGGGTCTCGTGCGTAAAGAAGCTTCTTTTTTCGGACATCGTTTCTATCCCGGAATGATCAATGGGCGGAGGCGGCGACGCCGGTCGGAATCGGCGCGTCCACGGCGGGCTTGCCGATGATGGTCCGGGCCACGTTGTAGGCCATCAGCAGCATGCCGGAGAGGAAGCACAGGCCACCCAGCAAGCGGATCAGGTAGAACGGATACTTGGCCTTGACGGCTTCCACGAAGGCGTAGGTGAGCGTGCCGTCGGGCTGCGTGGCGCGCCACATCAGGCCTTCCATCACGCCAGCGATCCACATCGAGGCGATATACAGCACCACGCCGATGGTGGCGATCCAGAAGTGCAGCTCGATCAGCCGCACGCTGTACATCTCCTTCTCGCCGAAGAGCCGCGGAATCAGGTAGTAGAGCGAGCCGATCGAGATCATCGCGACCCAGCCCAGCGCGCCGGAGTGCACGTGGCCGATGGTCCAGTCCGTGTAGTGCGAGAGCGCGTTGACGGTCTTGATCGACATCATCGAGCCTTCGAAGGTCGCCATGCCGTAGAAGGACAGCGCCACCACCAGGAACTTGAGGATGGGATCGGTGCGCAGCTTGTGCCAGGCGCCCGACAAGGTCATGATGCCGTTGATCATGCCGCCCCACGAAGGCGCCAGCAGGATCAGCGAGAACACCATGCCGAGCGATTGCGCCCAGTCGGGCAGCGAGGTGTATTGCAGGTGGTGGGGACCGGCCCACATATAGGTGAAGTTGAGCGCCCAGAAGTGAACGATCGACAGGCGGTAGGAATAGATCGGGCGGCCGGCCTGCTTGGGGATGAAGTAGTACATCATGCCCAGGAAGCTGGTGGTCAGGAAGAAACCCACCGCGTTATGCCCGTACCACCACTGCACCATGGCGTCCTGCACGCCGGCATAGGCCGAGTAGGACTTCCACATCGACACCGGCATCTCGACGTTGTTGACGATATGCAGGATGGCGATGGTCAGGATGTAAGCGCCGAAGAACCAGTTGGCCACGTAGATATGGCGGGTCTTGCGCTTCATGATGGTGCCGAAGAACACGATCGCGTAGGCCACCCAGACCAGCGTGATCAGGATGTCGATCGGCCATTCGAGTTCGGCGTACTCCTTCGAGCTGGTGAAGCCCATCGGCAGCGTGATGGCCGCGGCGACGATCACCAGTTGCCAGCCCCAGAACGTGAACGCGGCCAGCGGGCCGCAGAACAGCCGGGCCTGGCAGGTACGCTGCACGATGTAGTACGACGTGGCGAACAGCGCACTGCCGCCGAAGGCGAAGATGACCGCATTGGTATGCAGCGGACGCAGGCGCCCGAAGGACAGCCACGGCGTGTTGAAATTAAGTTCAGGCCAGATCAGCTGTGCTGCGAGCAGCACGCCTACGGCCATACCGACGATCCCCCACACTACCGTCATGACGGCAAATTGCCGCACGACCCCGTAATTGAAGGTGTCGGCGCGAGAATACGCGGCGGTGACAGCCATTCAGACCCCCAGATTGGATAAACAACAAGACAAGATGGAATGGTGTCACTGTAGGAAAAGCAGGCGCGGACCGTCTTGATCTGTATCAATCGCTCCGGAATGCATGGGAACTCTTGTGTCAGCGCGTCTCACATCCGCATAAACCGGGGCCGCATTGCGCGGAAAACGGCTAACCCTGCCGCGGCGCGCGGCCGGACAAACGCGGAAAAGGCGGCCCGGCGTGGCCGCGAAGGGCTCAGGGCGTGTCGTTGTCGAGCAGGATGGCTTCGCCGGGCCGGTCGAGATCGTCGTATTGCCCGGCGTGCAGCGCCCACCAGAGCGCGCCGGCAATCACGGCCACCAGCACCAGGCTCATCGGCACCAGCAGGTAGAGCATGTCCATGCGTCAGTCTCCAGGCTTGCCCGCGCGCAGCAGGCGCCAGGCGTTGGCCACCACCAGCAGCGACGACACCGACATGCCGATGCCCGCCATCCAGGCGGTCACATAGCCGGTAGCCGCCAGCGGGATGGCGATCACGTTGTAGGTAAAGGCCCAGCCCAGGTTCTGCCGCACCACGCGGCGCGTGCGGCGCGCCATCCGCAGCGCGCTTGCGACCTCGGCAATGCGCCCGTGCGTCAGCACGGCGTCGGCGCCTGCCTGCGCCAGCGGCGCGCCACTGCCGATCGCGATCGAGACCTGCGCCTGCGCCAGCACGGGGGCGTCGTTGATACCGTCGCCCACCGCCAGCACCACCGCGCCATCGCGCTGCAGGCGCTCCACATATTCGCGCTTGCCCTCCGGGGTAACACCACCCTCGTGCCGCGCAATGTGGAAATAGCCGGCCCACCAGCCAACCGTCTCCGGGGTGTCGCCGGAGACAAGATGGCAGGTCACGCCGAGCGAGCGCAACTCGGCTAGCAACTGCACCGACTGTTCGCGCTCGGCATCGGCCAGCACGAACGCGGCCAGCACGCCCGCCGCGTTGCCCAGCCATACCAGCGTGGCGCCGCTGCGCTGGCTGGCGGCCAGGGCAGCGGCGCTATCCCGCGCATGTCCGCCGGCCTCGCCCACGCTGCCGCTTGCCGCCAGCGCCGCCACGAACTCGCGCCGGCCCAGGCGGTAGCGCTGCCCGTCCACCTCGGCTTCCAGGCCCTGCCCGGGCACATTGCGCACGGTATCGATGGCCTGCGTCCCGCCGGCAAGGCCCCGCGCCTGCGCCGCCTCGACGATACCGCGCGCGATGGGATGCTCGCCGGAGCGCTCCATGAGCGCGGCCAGCTGCAGGCAGGCATCGGCGCTGGCGTCGCCCAGCACCACGGTCTGTGCCAGCATGAAACGCCCTTGGGTAAGCGTGCCGGTCTTGTCGAGCATCACATCGGTGACGCCGGCCAGGGTTTCCAGCGCATGGCCGCGCGTCAGCAGCAGCCCGCGGCGAGACAGCGCCGCGCCGGCAGCGGCCAGCGCCGCCGGCGTCGCCAGCGAGAGCGCGCAGGGGCAGCTCACCACCAGCACCGCCACCGTCACCAGCAGCGCGCGCGACGGATCGATCCAGGCCCACCAGACCACCCCGGCAAGCGCCGCCAGCACCAGCAATATCGCCACGAACCAGCCGGCGACGCGATCGGCCACGGTGGCCAGCCGCGGCTTCTCGGCCAGCGCACGGTCAAGCACCGCGACGATCTCGGCCAGCCGCGTGGCCGCGCCTACCTTGGCCACGCGCAGCTCGAGCGGACTGCTGGTGTTGAAGCAGCCCGCCAGCACCGGATCGCCGATACCGCGCGGCACCGGACGGCTCTCGCCGGTCAGCATCGACTCGTCCAGTTCGCTCGCGCCGGCGACGACGGTGGCGTCCGCCGGCACAACCTCGCCGGCCTTCACGCGGATCAGGTCGCCCGCGCGCAGGCGCGCCACCGGCACCCGTTCGCTCACCTCGCCTTCGGCGCGCAAGCGCTCGCAGGTGGCCGGCAACTGCCGCGCCAGCATCTCGGCGCCACTGCGCGACGCCTGGCGCACGCGCAGCTCAAGGTAGCGCGCCAGCAGCAGAAACGCCACGAACATCGTCACGGAGTCGAAGTAGACCTCGCCGGCGCCCCGCAGCGTCGCCACGGTGCTGGCGAGAAAGCCCGCGCCCACCCCCAGCGCCACCGGCACGTCCATGCCCAGATGGCGCTGCCTGAGACTGCGCCAGGCCCCGGCGAAGATCGGCGAAGCCGAGTACAGCACCACCGGCAGGGTCAGCAGCAGGCTGGCCCAGCGCATCAGCTGCAACTGTCCGGGATCGATGCTGGCTTCGTGGGTATAGATGGGCCATGCGTACATCATCACCTGCATCATGCCCAGCATGGCTACCGCCATGCGCATCAGCAGCCCACGGCGCGCGTGGCGGTCCTGCCGGTCCGAGCGCGACACCTCGAAAGGCCACGCCAGATAGCCAATCGCGGCCAGCGCCGCGAGCAAGGCGGAGACCGGCTGCTCGGCAGCGCGCCAGCGCACCATCACGCGGCGCGTCGCCACATTGGCGATGACCGACTCCACGCCCGGCAGGCTGCCCAGATGCTGCTCGATCAGCCAGGCACAGGCGGCGCAGCGGATATTCTCCGGCGCCAGCGTAATCTCGGCACGGCGCTCGTCGAGCGGGCGCACGAACTGGGCCCGCAATTCGTCGGTGTCATAGGCGGCCCACACGGGCTCGGCCTCGCGGCGCGCCGCCTCGTCGATCGGACGGGCAAAGCGGACCTGGTCGCCATAGAGGTGGCCGAAGCCAGCCGCGTGCAGGGTCTGGGCCAAGGCCTGGCAACCGCCGCAGCAGAAGGATTGCTCATGGCCGTCGATGCTGGCATGCAGGGCAGGCTCAGCAGCCGGAAGCGGCTGTCCGCAGTGAAAACAGCCGTCCTGCGCGACGGCCGCCGGCGCACCGCTTGCGCGTACAAGCGGCGGATTGGGCAGATCGGGCAAGGAACAGGCTGGAGAAGGCGGCATCGGGGCTCTTTTTTACCAGTTGCATGGTAAGAGCCCCGGCGGCAAGCCGCCTTGATACAGATCAAGCGGGGGACAGCCACACCCCTGGCCGGCGCTTCAGGTCAGCGAGGTATCGACCGTGCGGCGCGGCGCTTCCAGGTATTCGCGCGACTGCATCTCGATGATGCGCGACACCGTGCGGCTGAACTCGTTGGCCATCTGGCCTTCGGTATAGAGTTCATCGGCCGGCACTTCCGCGGAGATCAGCAGCTTTACCTTGTGGTCGTAGAAAACGTCGATCAGCCAGGTAAAGCGGCGTGCCTCGGACGACATGCGCGGGGCCATCTTCGGCACATCGGACAGGATCACCGTGTGGAACTGGGTGGCCAGCTCGAGGTAATCGTTCTGCGAGCGCGGCCCGCCGCACAGCGTGTTGAAATCGAACCAGACCACGCCGCCCGCGCGGCGCAGCGCGCGCAGCTCGCGGTGCTCGATATGCAGGATGGGCGATTCGTCGGCCACCTCCGCAATGCCAGCATAGGCGTGGCGCAGCGCCGAGCCGGTCGCGGGGCCCAGCGGCGTGAGATAAGCCTGCACCTGTTCGAGCGCGCGCTTGCGGTAATCGATGCCGGCGTCCACATTGAGCACATCGAGCTTCTGCTGCAGCAGCGCGATGGCCGGCAGCACGCGGTCCCGGTGCAGGCCATCCGGATACAGCAGGTCGGGCCGGTAGTTGGAGGTCATCACGAACTGCACGCCGTTCTCGAACAATTGCTGCAGCAGGCGGTGCAGGATCATCGCATCGGCGACGTCGTTGACGTGAAACTCGTCAAAGCAGATCAGGCGGAAACGGCGCGCAATGCGCTTGGCCAGTTCGTCCAGCGGATCCGGGCGGCCACGCAGTTCTTCCAGCTGGCGATGCACCTCGCGCATGAATTCATGGAAGTGCAGCCGCGTCTTGCGCACCACCGGCACACAGGTATAGAAGCTGTCCATCAGGAAGGACTTGCCGCGCCCCACCCCGCCCCACAGGTAGACGCCCTTGGGCACGTCCGGATGCACCAGCAGCTTCTTCAGCGTGCTGTTGCGCCGGCTCTTGTAGGCCACCCACTCGTCAAAGCACTGCTGCAGCCGCTCGACGGCGCGCAGTTGCGCTTCATCGGACGTGTAGCCGCGTTGCTTCAGTTCCTGTTCGTAGTACTCACGGACGTTCATGTGACTGCTTGCGCTGGATGCCGGTAGGCTCCGGCCTGGATGAGGATCGGGGCGCGTGGCAGGACAAACCGCCCTGCCGCCCCGAAAGCGAAAACGGCGCGCCGCTGGAGCGGCGCGCCGGTACTCAACAATACGAAGGCTTACGCCTTACATATTGAGCTGGCGCTTGTCGACTGCGAGTGCGGCTTCGCGCATGACTTCCGACATCGACGGATGCGGATGGCAGGTGCGGCCGATATCTTCGCTGGCGGCCTTGAACTCCATCGCCACCACGGCTTCGGCGATCAGGTCCGACGCATTCGCGGCAACCACGTGCACGCCCAGGATCTCGTCGGTCTTGGCATCGGCCAGCATCTTGACGAAGCCGTCCGAATGGCCCATGCCCAGCGCGCGGCCGTTGGCGATGAAGGGGAACTGGCCGGACTTGTACTCGCGGCCTTCGGCCTTGAGCTGCTGCTCGGTCTTGCCCACCCATGCGATTTCCGGGAAGGTGTAGATCACCCACGGAATGCAGTTGTAGTCGATGTGCGGCTTCTGGCCGACGATGCGCTCGGCAGCCGCCACGCCTTCGTCTTCCGCCTTGTGCGCCAGCATCGGGCCACGCACCACGTCGCCGATCGCCCACAGGCCCGGCACCTTGGTGGCGCAGTGGTCGTCCACCTCGATGAAGCCGCGCTGGTCGGTAGCCAGGCCGATCGCCTCCAGGCCGAGGTTGTCGGTGTTGGGCACGCGGCCGACCGAGACGATCAGGCGATCGACTTCCAGGGTCTGGGCAGCGCCGTCCTTGTCGGTGTAGCTGACGGTGACGTTGTCCTTGCCGGTCTTGACTTCATTGACCGTCACGCCCAGGCTGAACTTCAGGCCCTGCTTGGTCAGCAGCTTCTGCGCTTCCTTGGCCACGCCTTCGTCGGCGGCGCCCAGGAAAGCCGGCAGCGCTTCCAGCACGGTCACTTCGGCACCCAGGCGGCGCCATACCGAACCCAGCTCGAGACCGATCACGCCGGCGCCGATCACGCCCAGCTTCTTCGGCACGCCGGCGAACTTGAGCGCGCCTTCGTTATCGCTGACCAGCACGTTGTCGACGGGAACGCCCGGCAGGTGGCGTGCCTTGGAACCGGTGGCGACGATGACCTGCTTGGCCGTCACGACTTCGGTGCCGGCCTTGCCGGCGACTTCGACCTGGAAGCCCTCGGCGGTCTTGCCGACGAACTTGCCATAGCCCTTGAGCAGCGTGACCTTGTTCTTGCGGAACAGGAACTCGATGCCCTTGGTCATCTTGCCGACGATATCGTCCTTGCGCTTGAGCATCTTGGCCACGTCGACCTTGACGTCACCCACGGTGATGCCGTGGTCGGCGATGTGATGCTGCACATTCTCGAACTCTTCCGAGGACGCCAGCAGTGCCTTGGAGGGGATGCAACCCACGTTCAGGCAGGTGCCGCCCAGGCGCGGTTCGTCCTTGGGATCGTCGTAGGCATTGCCTTCGCAGCAGGCCACGTTCAGGCCCAGCTGGCCGGCACGGATGGCGGCGATATAGCCGCCGGGGCCGGCGCCGATCACCAGTACGTCGAATTGTTTGCTCATGGAGATTCCTTATGCAGCCCGGGCAGGGCAAACTCGCCCGCCAGGCCGCCTTTCAACTCTTCGGTCCGTCGTGCCCGCCGCGCCGTGCGCATTGGCGCGCGCGGCGGGCAAGACCTCAGGCTATGCGGATGATTACAGGTCCAGCAGCAGGCGTGCCGGATCTTCCAGCGCATCCTTCATGGCGACCAGGCCCAGCACGGCTTCGCGGCCGTCGATGATGCGGTGGTCGTAGGACATGGCGAGGTAGTTCATCGGACGGATCACGATCTGGCCGTCTTCCACCACGGCACGGTCCTTGGTGGCGTGCACGCCCAGGATGGCCGACTGCGGCGGGTTGATGATCGGGGTCGACAGCATCGAGCCGAACACGCCACCGTTGGAGATGGAGAAGGTGCCGCCGGTCAGTTCTTCCAGCGACAGCTTGCCGTCACGCGCCTTGACGCCGAATTCGGCGATCTTCTTCTCGATGTCGGCCAGGCTCATCTGGTCGGCATTGCGCAGGATGGGCACCACCAGGCCGCGCGGCGAGCCCACCGCGATGCCGATGTCGAAGTAGCCGTGGTAGACGATGTCGTTGCCGTCGATCGACGCGTTGATCAGCGGGAACTTCTTCAGCGCGTGCACGGCGGCCTTGACGAAGAAGGACATGAAGCCCAGCTTGACGCCGTGTTCCTTCTCGAAGCGGTCCTTGTACTTGTTGCGCAGGTCCATCACCGGCTTCATGTTCACTTCATTGAAGGTGGTGAGGATGGCATTGGTGGCTTGCGATTGCAGCAGGCGCTCGGCGATACGGGCGCGCAGGCGGCTCATCGGCACGCGCTCTTCCGGACGGTCGCCCAGGGCAGCGAAGTCGACCGGGGCGGAAACCTGCTGCAGCGCCGGCTTGGCGGCGGCCGGAGCCGGTGCTGCCTTGGCGGCAGGCGCGGCGGCGGGAGCAGCCGAAGCGGCCAGCACGTCGCCCTTGGTGATGCGGCCATCGCGGCCGCTGCCGGCGACCTGGCTGGCCGACAGGCCACCTTCGGCCATCAGCTTGGCAGCGGAAGGCATGGCCACGGCGCCGGGATTGGCGGCAGCGGCCGGTGCGGCAGCCGCCGGCGCAGGCGCGGCAGCAGGGGCCGGTGCGGCAGCGGCCGGAGCGGCGGCGCCAGCGGTGGCTTCGGTGTCGATCTTGGCGATCACTTCGTCGGCAACCACGGTGTCGCCGTCGTTGCGGACGATCTGCGACAGCACGCCAGCCGACGGGGCGGGCACTTCGAGCACGACTTTGTCGGTCTCGATTTCAATCAGGATTTCGTCTTGGGCAACGGCTTCGCCCGGCTTCTTCTTCCAGTTCAGCATGGTTGCTTCTGCAACCGATTCAGAGAGTTGCGGAACCTTGACGTCAACAATAGCCATGGTTAGGTATTTCCTCGATGTATTCGTGTGTGCTTCAGGCAGGCGGCAAAAAACATGGCGGAGCGCGCCGTTGCGCGCGCCGCCATGCTGGCCACGATCATTTGGTCAGGACAAAGCCCTTGAGCTTGGAGAACGCCGCATCCAGCAGCGCCTTCTGTTGCTCGTTGTGCTTGGCGTAGTAGCCCACCGCCGGCGATGCCGAGGCGGGACGACCGGCGTAACCGAGCTTCTGACCTTCGCCCATGTTTTCCATGATGTAGTGCTGGACGAAGAACCAGGCGCCCTGGTTCTGCGGTTCGTCCTGGCACCACACGATTTCGTTGGCGTTGGGGTACTTCTTCAGCTCGGCTGCCACTGCCTTGTGCGGGAACGGATACAGCTGTTCCATGCGGATGATGGCGGTATCGCTGGCGCCACGTTCCTTGCGGGTGTTGACCAGGTCGTAGTAGACCTTGCCCGAGCACATGACCACGCGCTTGACCTTGCTGGCGTTCAGTTCCTCGTGATCGGGGATGACCGTCTCGAAGTGGCCCTTGGCCAGGTCGGACAGCGGCGAGACCGCGTCCTTGTTACGCAGCAGCGACTTCGGCGTCATGATCACTAGCGGCTTGCGGAACAGACGGATCATCTGGCGACGCAGCAGGTGGAAGATCTGGGCCGGCGTGGTCGGCTGGCAAACCTGCATATTGTGGTCGGCGCACAGCTGCAGGAAGCGCTCGATACGCGCCGAGCTGTGTTCCGGACCCTGGCCTTCGTAGCCGTGCGGCAGCATCAGGGTCAGGCCCGAGGCGCGGCCCCATTTCACTTCGCCGGAGGAGATGAACTGGTCGATCACCACCTGGGCGCCGTTGACGAAGTCGCCAAACTGGGCTTCCCAGATCACCAGCGCGTTCGGTTCGGCGGTGGAGAAGCCGTATTCGAAGCCGAGCACGGCCTCTTCCGACAGCACCGAGTCGATCACCGTGAACGGTGCCTGGTTTTCCGACACGTTCTGCAGCGGCACGTAGCTGCCGGCATCCCAGCGCTCGCGGTTCTGGTCATGCAGAACGGCGTGGCGGTGGGTGAAGGTACCGCGGCCGGCGTCCTGGCCGGTGATGCGCACCGGGTAGCCCGAAGCCACCAGCGAGGCGAAGGCCAGATGCTCGCCCATGCCCCAGTCCAGCGACTGCTCGCCACGGCCCATGTTGGCGCGGTCCTTGACGACCTTCTCGACCAGCGGGTGCAGCTTGAGGTGTTCGGGGGTGGTGGTGATGCGTTCAGCCAGGCGCTTGAGCTCGGTCACCGGCACTGCGGTGTCGGCGGCGTCGGTCCACTTGCGGTTCAGGAACGGCATCCAGTCCACGGCGAACTTGTTCTTGAAGTTCGACAGGACAGGGTCGACCGTGTGCTTGCCCGCATCCATGGCAGCGCGGTATTCCTTGACCAGCTGGTCGCCGAAGTCGGCGGCCACCAGGTTCTGCACGGCCAGCTTGTCGGCGTACAGCTTGCGCGTGCCCGGGTGCTGGGCGATCTTCTTGTACATCAGCGGCTGGGTGACGGCCGGGGTGTCCTGCTCGTTGTGGCCCAGCTTGCGGAAGCAGATGATGTCGACCACGACATCCTTCTTGAACTCCATGCGGAAGTCCACGGCCAGCTGCATGGCGAACACGACGGCTTCGGGATCGTCGCCGTTGACGTGCAGCACCGGCGCTTCGATCATCTTGACGACGTCGGTGCAATACAGCGTGGAACGCGAGTCGCGCGGATCCGAGGTGGTGAAGCCGATCTGGTTATTGATCACGATGTGCATCGTGCCGCCCGTGCCGTAGCCGCGGGTCTGTGCCAGGTTCAGCGTTTCCATCACCACGCCCTGGCCTGCGAATGCCGCGTCGCCGTGCACTTGCACCGGCAGCACTTCGGCATGGCCTGCGGGCTCGCCGCGGCGTTCCTGGCGGGCCTTGACCGAGCCTTCGACGACCGGGTTGACGATTTCCAGGTGGGACGGGTTGAAGGCGAGCGACAGGTGGACCGGGCCGCCTTCGGTGGAGACGTCGCTGGAGAAGCCCTTGTGGTACTTCACGTCGCCGGCCGGCAGGTCGTCGACGTGCTTGCCTTCAAACTCCGCGAACAGGTCCGCCGGCATCTTGCCCAGCGTATTGACCAGCACGTTCAGGCGGCCGCGGTGGGCCATGCCGATCACGATTTCCTGCACGCCCTTGCTGCCGCTGTGCTGGATCAGTTCGTCCATGGCAGCGATGAAGCTCTCGCCGCCTTCCAGCGAGAAGCGCTTCTGGCCGACGTACTTGGTGTGGAGGAAGCGTTCGAGGCCTTCCGCCGCGGTCAGGCGGTCGAGGACGTGCTTCTTCTTCTCGAGCGTGAACACCGGCTTGGAACGCGTGGTTTCCAGGCGCTCCTGCCACCAGCGCTTTTGCGCCTGGTCGCTGATGTACATGAACTCGGCGCCGATGCTGCTGCAATAGGTCTCGCGCAGGTTGTTGAGCAGCTCGCGCAGGCTCATCGATTCCTTGCCGAAATACGTATTGCTGGCGTTGAAAACGATGTCGAGGTCGCTTTCGGAGAAACCGTAGAAAGCCGGGTCGAGATCCGGCAGGGGCGGACGTTCCTGGCGCTTGAGCGGATCGAGGTCGGCCCAGTGGGAACCGATGTTGCGGTAGGCTGCAATCAGCTGCGTGGCAGCGACGCGCTTGCGCCCCATATCGGAGTCGGCGGAGGCAACGATGGTCTTGATCGGGCCAGCCTTGGCGCGCTCGGCGAACGAGGCGACGATGGGCGCGTGGGGGATGTCGCGGGCGCTGGAGCCATCGACGGCCGGCACGTTCTGCATCGCGTCGAAATACGCGCGCCAGTTATCGGGAACCGAGGAGGGATTTTCGAGGTAGGCCTCGTACAGCTCTTCCACATAGGGGGCATTGCCGCCGAAGAGGTACGAATTGCTCTGATACTGCTGCATCATGGGGCGCTCACTATTCTCCGGGAATGCCGGAGTAAAGCGGGTTCATCAACCTTCCGCGACACGGCTTGACCGGTTAGCGGATTGCAAACAACTCTTTCGGGGCAACAACCGAAGCACATCAAATGCATCATTATGCAAACGGCACCGCGACGGGTGCCGGTCTGTTCAGCTGCATTTGTTCAGTCGCCCCCAAAAGGGTCAGTTGTGCGTGGAAGGACCTAAGTCTTCACTCGCATAAGGATAGCACGTTTGGCGCGCAGCCCGAGCGATTTTTGCCGGCAATGCATCCGTACGGCTTCCAGTGTTGCGCGCAGGCAAACGCAGGGGCCGCCGGACGGCCGCGAAGGCAGACGGTTCGATAGCATGGGACGAAACAACAATGGAGATATCTGTGCACTTCCCGCCATCCCCGCATCACGCCGCCCCCGCTGTCCTGGCGCGCCCGGCCAGCCAGGGCAAGACGGCATGATGCCCGCCCCTACCGCTGGCACGGCCCCGACCGGCGCCACGCCCGGCGCATGGCGCGCCGACCTGGTCGCGGGGCTGGCCATTGCCGGGCTGCTTCTGCCCGAAGCCGTGGCCTACTCCGGCATCGCCGGGCTGCCCCCGCAAGCCGGCGTGATTGCGCTGTTTGCAGGGTTGCTGGTCTATGGCCTGCTCGGCAGCAGCCGTTTTGCCATCGTTTCGGCCACTTCGTCGTCGGCCGCAGTGCTGCTGGCAGCCACCACTGCCGCAGCCGAGGGTGACGCCGGACTGCGCATCGCCCTCGGCGCGGCGGTCATCCTGATGGCGGGGATGCTGTTCCTGCTGGCCGCGGCGTTGCGCCTGGGGGCGATATCCAACCTGATCGCCAAGCCCGTGCTGCGTGGCTTCGCCCTGGGACTGTCGCTGACCATCGTACTGAAGCAGTGCCCGAAGATCCTCGACGTGAAACCGGCACACGGCGATTTCCTGCGCCTGGCGTGGGACCTGCTCGCTGGCTGGCGCCACTGGAACCTGTCCGGCGCGGCACTGGCCCTGGGCGCGCTGGCGCTGCTGCACCTGTTCGCGCGCTGGCGCGCGGTGCCGGGCGCGCTGCTGGTCATCGCCGCCGGCATCGCGCTCGACCTCAGCGGCTGGACCCAGTCGCATGGCATTGCGGCCGTCGGCAATATCGCCCTGCAGTTCTCGATGCCGCGCGTGCCAGGCCTGACCACGGCCGACTGGATGCGGGCGGGCGAACTGGCGGCGGCGCTAGCGCTGATCCTGTACGCCGAGAGCTACGGCTCGATCCGCACTTTCGCCATGCGCCACGGCGACAACGTCTCGCCCAACCGGGACCTGGCCGCGCTGGGGCTGGCCAATCTCGCCTCGGGCCTGTTCCAGGGCATGCCGGTGGGCGCGGGCTTCTCGGGCACCTCGGCCAACGAATCGGCCGGCGCGCAAAGCCGCCGCGCCGGCCTGATCGCCGGCGCCGTGGTATTCGCCGCGGTGTGCACCCTGCTTCCCTGGATCTCCCGCACGCCCGAGCCCGTGCTCGCGGCCATCGTGATCCGTGCGGTCGGGCACAGCCTCAATCCGGGCAGCCTCAAGCCGTATTTCGACTGGCGGCGCGACCGCCTGGTCGCGCTGACCGCCTTTGCCGGCGTGCTGCTGCTGGGCGTGCTGCACGGCCTGCTGCTGGCGATCGTGGTCAGCCTGGCCATGCTGCTGCATCGCCTGTCGCGTCCGCAGGTCAGCTGGCTGGGGCGCCTCGCCGATAGTCACGACTTCGTCGACACGACGCGCCATCCCGAGGCCGCGGCGCCCAAGGGCCTGCTGATCGCGCGCCCGGAGGTGCCGCTGTTCTTCGGCAACGTCGATAGCGTGCTCGGCAACGTGCGCCAGGCACTGGCGCGAGACCATCCTCAGTATGGTCTGGTGCTTAGCCTGGAAGAGTCGCCCGATCTCGACGGCACCACGCTCGAAGCGCTGGGAGAGCTGGCGGTCTTCGCGAGGGCCCACGGCATGCCGCTGCGGCTTGCCCGGGTCAAGGACGAAGTGCGGGATTTGCTGGCGCAGGCACACAACCCCGCCATCCCCGAGGAAATGTGGCGCGGCTGGAGCGTGGACGACGCTGTGCGCGAAGCGATGGGAGGCGGAGACTAGGAAGCCCGGCCAGCCGCCCCGCTCCCGGGGCGGCGCCCTGTCGCCTTGAAGGCTAGGCCTGGCGCGGCGCGATCGCGTCCACCGAATCGGTGATCAGCGCGTCCAGTCCCCAGCCGAGCAGTTGCGCCGCGCGGGCGGGGTCGTTGACGGTATAGCAGGTCACGTGGAATCCGGCGTTGTGGGCCGTGCGGATGACGTCCTCGGTGAGTTCGCGATGGTTGGCGTCGAGCGCCACGCAGTCCAGCCGGCGCAGCCGCTCCAGCCAGTCCTGCGGCAGCGTGTCCAGCAGCAGCGCGCGCGGCAGGGCCGGCGCGGCCTTGCGGGCCGCCTCCAGCGATTCCTCCGAGAACGACGACAGCAGCGGCGGCACGTCGCTGCCGGCCCACAGCGCCTGGGCATCGACGGCTACCGCCGCGCCGGTGCGCCATTCCGCGCCGGGCACGGCCTTGATCTCGATATTGACCATGAACCCGTTGGCGCGCGTATAGCGGGCAATCGACGCCAGCGTGGGAACCGGCTCCCCGGCATAGGCAGGGCTATGCCAGCTGCCGGCATCCAGCATGGCGATTTCGCCCAGGGTCAGCGCGTCGGCGCGGCCATGGCCGTTGGTGGTACGGTCCAGCGTGGCGTCGTGCAGCAGCATCGCCCGCCCGTCGCCCGACAGCTTCACGTCGAACTCGAACATGCGATAGCCGAATGAGGCACCGTGGCGGAATGCCGCCAGCGTGTTCTCCGGCGCCAGCTTGCCGGCGCCGCGATGCGCGATATGGCGCGGATAGGGCCAGGCCGCCGGCCAGGGAGCGAAAGCCGCTTGGGTCATATCAAGCCTCGATGCGTTTGCCGGAATCGGTATCGAAGAAATGCAGGTGCTCGGCCGATGCGGTGATCGGCAGCCGGTCGCCGCCGCGCACCTGCATATTGCTGTCCAGCCGCACCACGACCGGCTGGCCGCCCAGCGCGCCGTAGGCGAAGGAGTCCGCGCCGAGCGCCTCGACCAGCCGCACGTCGATCTCGGCGATGGCTTCGTGCGCCGCGCACGGCTCGATATGCTCGGGACGCAGGCCGAGCAACGCGCGCTCGGGCAAGTGCAGGCCCATCGGCAGGTGGCCGAGCGTGGCCGCCGGCTGCGCCTGCGCGCCCTCCTTCGACTCGACCCGCATCTGGGCTCCGCCCTGGCCGCCATTGGTACGCGCAACCGGAACGAGATTCATCGGCGGCGAGCCGATGAAGCCGGCCACGAAGGTGCTGGCGGGACGCGCATAGACTTCCAGCGGCGTGCCGATCTGCTCCACGCGGCCGCCATTGAGCACCATCATGCGGTCGGCCAGCGTCATGGCCTCGACCTGGTCGTGCGTCACGTACATGCTGGTGGTGCGCAGGCGGCGATGCAGCTCCTTCAGCTCCAGGCGCATCTGCACGCGCAGCTTGGCGTCCAGGTTGGACAGCGGTTCATCGAACAGGAACACGGCAGGCTCACGCACGATGGCGCGGCCCATGGCCACGCGCTGGCGCTGGCCGCCGGACAGCGCGCGCGGCTTGCGCTCCAGCAGCGGCGCCAACTCGAGAATGCCCGCGGCATGCTTGACGCGCTGCTCGATCTCGGCCTTGGCCATGCCGCGGATCTTCAGCCCGTAGGCCATATTGTCGTACACGCTCATATGCGGATAGAGCGCGTAGTTCTGGAACACCATGGCGATGTCCCGCTCGGCGGGCTCGAGGTTGTTGACGATCTTGTCGCCAATATGCACCTCGCCGCCGCTGATGGCCTCCAGCCCGGCCACCATGCGCAGCAGCGTGGACTTGCCGCAGCCCGACGGGCCGACGATGACGATGAATTCGCCATCGTTGATTTCCATATCGATGCCGTGCACGACCTTCACGTTGCCGGCGTAGGTTTTCTGTACGTTGCGAAGCGACAGTTTTGCCATTGCTATTCTTTCTCGCTGGGCAAGCGTGGCGAAACGCGTCATCGCGCTCCGCCCCACCCGCTTATTTTTCGGTTTCGACCAGGCCCTTGACGAACCACTTCTGCATCAGCAGCACCACGATGGCGGGCGGCACCATGGCCAGCATCACGGTGGCCATCACCAGGTTCCAGTCGGTCGCTGCGTCCCCGGAGCGGGAGATCATCTGGGTCACGCCCACCACCACCGGCGTCATCGATTTCTGCGTGGTGATCAGGAGCGGCCACAGGTATTGGTTCCAGCCATAGATGAACTGGATCACGAAGAGCGCCGCGATGCTGGTCTTGGACAGCGGCAGCACCACGTCCTTGAAGAAGCGCAGCGGCCCGGCGCCATCGATGCGCGCGGCCTCGGCCAGTTCGTCCGGGATAGTCAGGAAGAACTGGCGGAACAGGAAGGTCGCGGTGGCCGAGGCGATGATCGGGATGGTCAGGCCGAAGTAGCTATCCAGCATGCCAAGATCCGACACCACCTTGTAGGTCGGCAGGATCCGCACTTCCACCGGCAGCATCAGCGTGACGAAGATCATCCAGAAGAAGGTCTTGCGCAGCGGAAACTTGAAGTACACCACCGCGAAGGCCGAAATGATCGAGATCGTGATCTTGCCCACCGCGATGCCGAGCGCCATGATCAGGCTGTTGACCATCATGGTGGAGACCGGCGAGGCGGCATTGCCCACCCCGGCCACCAGCACGGTGCGATAGTTTTCCAGGAAATGGCTGCCCGGCAGCAGCGTCATCGGCGCCTGCAGCACCTCGTCGGCGGTCAGCGTCGAGGCCACGAAGGTGACGTAGACGGGGAAAGCCACCACCAGCACGCCCAGCACCAGCATCAGGTGCGAGAGAAAATCAAGAAAGGGTCGTCGTTCTACCATTTTGCCAATCCTCAGTACTGCACCTTGCGTTCCACGTAGCGGAACTGCACCACCGTGAGAACGATCACGATCCCCATCAGCACAACCGACTGCGCTGCCGACCCGCCGATATCCAGCCCGCGGAAGCCATCCTGGTAGACCTTGTAGACCAGCGTATTGGTGGCGTTGACCGGGCCGCCGTGGGTCACCGCGTCGATAATGGCGAAGGTATCGAAGAAGGCGTACACCACATTGATCACCATCAGGAAGAAGGTGGTCGGCGACAGCAGCGGGAAGATGATCGACCAGAAGCGCCGCCATGGCCCGGCGCCGTCGATGGCGGCAGCCTCGATCAGCGATTTCGGGATGCTCTGCAGGCCAGCCAGAAAGAACAGGAAGTTGTAGCTGATCTGCTTCCACGCGGCAATCAGCACCACCAGCAGCATGGCCTGGTTGCTATTGAGCAGGAAATTCCAGTCCACGCCGAACGCATGCAGCGCATAGGACACCACGCCCAGCGTGGGGTTGAACATGAACATCCACAGCACGCCCGCCACCGCGGGCGCCACGGCGTACGGCCAGATCAGCAGCAGCTTGTAGCCGCTGGCGCCGCGCACCACGCGATCGGCGAAATAGGCCAGCAGCAGCGAGATCGAGAGCCCGACCAGCGTCACGCCGACGGCGAACACCGCCGTCACGCGAAACGAGTTCAGGTACTGCGCATCGTTGAACAGATCCCTGAAGTTTTCCAGGCCGACGAACTGCAGGTCGATGCCGAAGGCATCCTGCCTCAGCACGGACTGGTACAGCGCCTGCCCGGCCGGCCAGAAAAAGAAGATCAGCGTTACCGCCATCTGCGGCAACACCAGCAGATAGGGCAACCATGAAGATTGGAATACGACCCGTTTTTCCATCACGCATCCAGACCACCGCCAGCAGCGGGGCGTCATCTATCGGGAACAGCGCGGCCCTTGCGGGCCGCTCAAACCAAAGACGGAGGCAAAGCCTCCGCCTTCTGCACGCTCACAACGCCGGGCGCTTACTCGCGGACCGTCTTCTGGAAGCGCTCGAGCAGCTCATTGCCGCGCGCCACCGCCGAATCGAGTGCCTCCTTGGGTTGCTTCTTGCCGGTCCACACCGCTTCGAGCTCCTCGTCGATCACGGTACGGATCTGCGGGAAGTTGCCCAGGCGAATGCCGCGCGACTTGTCGGTGGTCTTGACGATCATCTGCTTGACCGCGACGTCGGCACCGGGGTTCTTGTCATAGAAGCCCGATTTCTTGGTCAGCTCGTAGGCCGCCATCGTCACAGGCAGGTAGCCGGTCGACTGGTGCCAGTCGGCCTGCACCTCGGGGCGCGACAGGTAGGTGAAGAACTTGGCTACGCCCTTGTACTCCTCGGCCTTCTTGCCGCCCATCACCCACAGCGACGCGCCGCCGATGATCGTGTTCTGCGGCGCACCCGGCACGCCCTGCTCATAGGGCAGCTGCGCCACGGTGAAATCGAACTTGGCGTTCTTGCGGATATTGGCCAGCGCCGCCGAGGACCCGGTCAGCATCGCGCACTGGCCTGCGATGAACTTGGCCTTCGGCTCGTCCTTGCGGCCGCCGTAGACGAAATAGCCCTTCTGCTGCATGTCGAGCAGGTTGGCGATATGCTTGACGTGCAGCGGCGAATTGAACACCAGGCGCGCGCCGGTGCCGCCGAAGCCATTGTTCTCGGTGGCGAACAGGACGTTGTGCCAGGCCGAGAAGCTTTCCAGTTGCACCCACGACTGCCAGTCGGTGGTGTAGCCGCAGGAGACGCCGGCAGCCTTGAGCTTGGCGGAGTCGGTCGCCACTTCCTGCCAGGTCACGGGCGGCTTGTTCGGATCCAGCCCGGCCTTCTTGAAGGCATCCTTGTTGTAGTACATCACCGTGGTCGAACTATTGAACGGGAACGACAGCATCTCGCCCTTGTTCGAGGTGTAGTAGCCAGCCACCGCCGGAATGTACATCTTGGCGTCGAACTTCTCGCCGGCGTCCTTCATGACCGCCGCCACCGGCTTGATGGCGCCCTTGGCGCTCATCATGGTCGCCGTGCCCACCTCGAACACCTGCAGGATCGCCGGAGCATTGCCCGAACGGTAGGCCGCAATGCCGGCTGCCAGCGACTCGTCATACTGGCCTTTGTAGATCGGCACGATCTTGTAGTCGGACTGGCTGGCATTGAACTGCGTGGCGATCGCGTTCACCTTGTCGTTGAGCGCACCTTCCATCGAATGCCACCACTGGATCTCGACGGCGGCATTGGCCGATCCTGCGCCGGCCAGCATGGCGAAGGCGGCCAGGGTCAACGCGGTACGTTTGACGGTCATGGGAAACTCTCCTGTTTATATCGCGACATGGGACAAAAATCGCCCGACTGTATGCAGTTTTTGTGACAGCCGGATGTTACCGCGCCTTGTTGGATAGGAAAACCGGGCAATTCCACTAAATCACAATAATATGACAACGTTTTATCGGCAGCTTGACAGGGTAGAATCTTGCGCCATGCAAGCCATCCAGACCCTCCCCGCCTCGGCGCTGCGCCGCGTACGCGGCGTACTGACCGACATCGACGGCACCATTACCACCGACGGCAGGCTGCCGGCGTCCACCTATCTTGCACTGGACCGGCTCAAGGCCGCCGGCCTTCACGTGATCCCGGTCACCGGCCGCTGCATCGCCTGGGCCGAGATCCTGACCCGGCTTTGGCCGGTGGACGCCATCATTGGTGAAAACGGCGCGTTTTACTCCCATCTGCGCGCCGGCAAGCTGCTTACCCGCTACCTGGACGATGCCATTACCCGTGCCGGCAACCTGGCACGCATCCAGGCGCTGGGCGAGCGCATCGTGCGGCAGGTGCCCGGCTGCGCACTGGCATCGGACCAGGCCTGGCATGCCGCCGACCTTGCCATCGACCATGCCGAGGACGTGGCGCCGCTGCCCGCCGGGGCGGTCGAACGCATCGCCAGCCTGATGCGGGAGGCCGGCATGACAGCCACGGTCAGTTCCATCCATGTGAACGGCTGGTTCGGCCAGCACGACAAGCTCAGCATGAGCCGTTTGTGCGTTGCGGAATTACTGGGCGCCGACCTCGACGCCGGCCGCGACGAGTGGCTGTTTATCGGCGACTCGGCCAACGACGCGAGCATGTTCGCCCATTTTCCGCTGTCGGTCGGGGTGGCGAATATTCGCGATATCCTGCCGCAACTACCGGCCCGGCCTGCCTATATCACCGAAGCCGCTTGCGGCGAAGGGTTTGCGGAAATGGCGGCATTATTGCTGGCGGCACGTGATTAGGGCCGCAATACATTACCAAACAATACAAAACGCCACATGAATCGAAGACACAGGACATGCGGCGAAATCCGCAAGCACGACAAAACAAATGCCCAACGCGGAAAGCAAGAAACAAAAAGCAAAACGGCCGGATCTGATCCCGGCCGTTTTGTTTTGCATTGCAGCAATCGCCACGACTTCCGTCGCTGGCATTACCTCAGTCGAAGCCCAGTTCCTGTAGCTTGCGCGTGATGGTGTTGCGCCCGATACCGAGGCGCGTGGCGGCTTCCACGCGGCGCCCGCGGGTCACCCCCAGGGCCGCCTCCAGCACCGCCTTCTCGAAGCGGCGGGTAAGCGCATCCATCACCTCCGGCTGGCCTGATTCCAGCATGGCGCGAGCCTCGCCTGCCAGCAGGCTCTCCCAGCCGGCAAGGGCACTGGCCACGTGCGGCCGGCTGGCATAGGCCAGCGCGGCATCGGTCTCGCCGTTCACAATGGTCGGTGCGGCGCCGTAATCGACGGCCTCAAGGCCATCGGCGCTCTCCGCCCGGCCCTCGCCACGCGGCTCCGGCAGGCGCGCCGCGCCGCCGAGCCCGCCCTGCGCAGCCCCGGTCCCGATCATCTCGCGCGGCATGTCCTTGACCTCGATGGTCTGGGCAGGCGCCATCACGGTCAGCCAATTGCAGAGGTTCTCAAGCTGGCGAACGTTGCCGGGGAACGGCAGCGTGCTGACATAGGCCAGCGCCTCGTCCGACATGCGCTTGGGCTCCACGCCCAGTTCCTTGGCGCTCTTCTGCAGGAAATGGCGGGCCAGCAGCGTGATGTCCTCCGGCCGCTCGCGCAGCGGCGGCAGGCGCAGGCGGATCACGTTGAGGCGGTGGAACAAGTCCTCGCGGAACAGCCCTTCCTTGACACGCGTCTCCAGGTTCTGGTGAGTCGCGGCGATCACGCGCACGTTGGCGCGCAGCGGATTGTGGCCACCTACGCGATAGAAGTTGCCGTCGGACAGCACGCGCAGCAGGCGCGTCTGCAGGTCGAACGGCATATCGCCGATTTCGTCCAGGAACAGCGTGCCGCCCTCGGCCTGCTCGAAGCGACCGCGGCGCATGGTCTGCGCGCCGGTAAAGGCGCCGCGCTCATGGCCGAACAGTTCGGATTCGAGCAGGTCCTTCGGGATGGCCGCGGTATTGAGCGCGATAAAGGGACCGTTGGCGCGTGGGCTGTGCTTGTGCAGGGCCTGCGCCACCAGTTCCTTGCCGGTGCCGGACTCGCCGGTGATCAGCACCGTCACGTTCGACTGCGAGAGACGTCCGATGGCGCGGAACACGTCCTGCATGGCCGGCGCCTGGCCCAGTATCTCGGGGGCATCGACCAGACGGTCTTCCAGTTCCTCCTCGCGCAGGCTTTCCTGCAGCGCGCGGCGGATCAGCTCGACCGCCTTGTCGACATCGAAGGGCTTGGCGAGATACTCGAAGGCCCCGCCCTGGAAAGCCGCTACTGCGCTATCGAGATCGGAGTAGGCCGTCATCACGATGACGGGCAGCCCCGGATGGCGCGCCTTGAGCGCCTGCAGCAGGTCCAGCCCCGAGCCTCCCGGCATGCGGATGTCCGAGATCAGGACCTGCGGCTCGTCGTCTTCCAGCGCGGCCAGTACGTCGCGCACATTGGTGAAGCTGCGCGAAAGCAGGCTTTCACGGGCGAGGGCCTTTTCCAGGACCCAGCGGATTGATTGATCGTCGTCGACTATCCAGATCGGCTTCATGTGCGTCGCTTGTCTGCTCGGTGTCATTTGGTCTTCCGTGAACCTGCTTGCGCACCGCTGGCGAGCCGGACGGCAGCAATCAATGGGGCAGTTCCAATTGCTGGCGCCGGTGCGATCAATGCAGGGGCAGCAGGATACGGAAGTCGGTACAGCCAGGCCGGCTCTCGCATTCGATCAAGCCCTCGTGCTGCTGCACGAAGGTTTGAGCGAGTGTGAGACCGAGGCCGCTGCCGCCATCCCTGCCCGACACCAGCGGGTAGAAGATGCGTTCGCGAATATCCTCGGGGATGCCCGGACCGTTATCGATGACATGCAAGTCCAATGCCAGCTTGAACAAACGCTTGGCAATTGTTACCTGGCGGGCCACCCGGGTACGCAGGACGATCTGCGCATCGCCACGCGCGATACGCTCGGACAATGCATGTGCCGCGTTATGGACGATGTTCAGCACGGCCTGGATCAACTGCTCCATGTCGCCGCGCAGGTCGGGCAGGCTCGCATCGTAGTCGCGCACGATGTCCAGCCCCGAGGGGAATTCAGCCAGCACCACCGAGCGCACGCGCTCCAGCACTTCGTGGATATTGAGCTCCGACACGATATGCGGATGGCGGTGCGGCTCCAGCAGGCGGTCCACCAGCGTCTGCAGGCGGTCCGACTCCTTGATGATGACCTGGGTGTACTCCCGCAGCGAACGCTCAGGCAGCTCGAACTCGAGAAGCTGCGCCGCGCCGCGGATGCCGCCCAGTGGATTCTTGATCTCGTGGGCGAGATTGCGGATCAGTTCCTTGTTGGCGGAGGTCAGGTCGAGGATGCGCTCCTCGCGTTCGCTGCGCACCTTCTGCTCGTTGGGCAGCACCTCCACCACCACGGTGTCGGAATTGGCGTCCAGCACGCCAATCACCACGTGCGCATGCATCGGCTCCTGCAGGGGCGGGTGCAGCACCACATCCTGCCGGCGGGCGTCGAACTGCCGCGAGATCACCGTGTCGATCATGCTGGCCAGTTCTTCCGAAGCGCCGAACAGGTCGGCTAGCGACAACTCCACCATGGCCTTGCGCGACACCGCGAAACTCGCTTCCGCGGCGGGATTGGCGTAGACGATGCGCAGGCCAGGCTGGCGCACCAGCAAAACCGGGTTGGCCACCACGTCCAGCCCATGGTGGTAGGCCACATCGCCCAACGGCAGCACTGCAGCCCCACCCTCGGGCGGGGCGCCGGCCCCGGCCGAAGCTACCTTGCGCGAGACGCTGCGAATCAGGCGACGCATAGTACTAGTCCTTCAGGTTGGAGAGTTCTCGCCGCAACGAGGCGGCGTTGGCCTCGCCGCGCGTAATGTCGTCGCGCAGCGTGGCGGTACGGTCGAGATACTTCTGGTAGTTGCGCTCATTGCCCTGGCGCTCGGGCTGGCCGTTGTTGTACTCGGCGCGCAGCGCGGCCAGCTTGGCTTCCTCGCTCTGCAGTTCCTGCTCCAGCACGGCGCGGCGCTCGCCATCGCGGCTCTTCTGGGTTGCGCTGTCCACGCGCGGGAACGCCGCGGGCGCGGCGCCAGGCGCAGTGCCCTTGCCCGCCGGCGGCGAATTGATGCGCCCGCCCGGCACGGTGGTCACCTCGGGCAGGTTCAGCCGTTTGCAGCCCTTGCCCCCGTTGCCGTTGCGGTATTCCGGCACCCCGTTGGGGCCGGCGCAAACGTAGATATCCGACTGCGCCGGAGCCGGGCGGCTCCAGCACAGCAGTGCAAGCGCCAGCATGGCGCAGGCAGCTGCCGATCCGTGCATGCGGGCACCGAACCGGTGCATCGGGCGGAGCGGGGAGAGCGGGAATTCGAGCGCATCCATTGACATCAGCGGGGGGGTGTTGGGAAAGGAGCCCCATTCTAGCGATCAAACCAGCGAACCAAACAAAAAGGGACAGCCGAAGCCGCCCCTTCCTGGTGCTACTGTTGCCCGGTCACAACCTGGCAACGCCTCGCCTTACAGCGAGTAGTACATATCGAACTCGATCGGGTGAGTCGTCATGCGGAAGCGGGTGACTTCTTCCATCTTCAGTTCGATGTAGGCATCGATCATGGAGTTGGAGAAGACGCCGCCGCGCGTCAGGAACTCGCGGTCGTTGTCGAGGTATTCCAGGGCCTGGTCCAGGCTGGAGCAGACGGTCGGGATCTTTGCATCCTCTTCCGGCGGCAGGTCGTACAGGTTCTTGTCGGCAGCCTCGCCCGGGTGGATCTTGTTCTGCACGCCGTCCAGGCCGGCCATCAGCAGTGCCGAGAAGCCCAGGTACGGGTTCATCAGCGGGTCCGGGAAGCGGGTCTCGATGCGACGGCCCTTGGGGTTGGCAACGTACGGAATACGGATCGAAGCCGAACGGTTGCGTGCCGAGTACGCCAGCTTGACCGGTGCCTCGAAGCCCGGCACCAGACGCTTGTACGAGTTCGTGCCCGGGTTGGTCAGGGCATTCAGCGCGCGAGCGTGCTTGATGATGCCGCCGATGTAGTACAGCGCGAATTCCGACAGGCCGGCATAGCCGTTGCCCGCGAACAGGTTCTGGCCGTCCTTCCATACGGACTGGTGCACGTGCATGCCCGAGCCGTTGTCGCCAACCACCGGCTTCGGCATGAAGGTGGCGGTCTTGCCGTAGGTGTGGGCGACGTTCTGGAT
Organism: Cupriavidus sp. 96C5-1; assembly: GCF_057798855.1. NCBI lineage: Bacteria > Pseudomonadati > Pseudomonadota > Betaproteobacteria > Burkholderiales > Burkholderiaceae > Cupriavidus > Cupriavidus sp. 96C5-1. The sequence goes on from NZ_JBYOJU010000031.1 coordinate 55,695, forward strand.
CACGTACTTCTGCAGCTGGGTCCAGTCGGCGCGCTGCACCAGCGTGCTGAACTTGGTGCCGATTTCGTTCTGGCCCTGGCCAGCCACTTCGTGGTGGTGGACTTCCACGGGGATGCCCAGCGATTCCAGGATCAGGCACATTTCCGAACGGATGTCCTGGAAGGTGTCGATCGGGGCAACCGGGAAGTAGCCGCCCTTCTTGCCCGGGCGGTGGCCGCTGTTGCCGTGCTCGAATTCCTTGGCCGACGACCAGGGGGCTTCTTCCGACTCGATCTTCACCGAGCAACCCTGCATGTCCACATTCCAGGTCACGCCGTCGAAGATGAAGAATTCGGGTTCCGGACCGAAGAAGGCGGTATCGCCCAGGCCGGTGCTCTTCAGGTAAGCCTCGGCGCGCTTGGCGATGGAACGCGGGTCGCGGTCGTAGCCCTTGCCGTCGGACGGCTCGACCACGTCGCAGGTCAGAATCAGCGTCGGTTCTTCATAGAACGGATCGACGTTGGCGGTATTCGGGTCCGGCATCAGCAGCATGTCCGAAGCCTCGATACCCTTCCAGCCGGCGATCGACGAGCCATCGAAAGCGTGGCCGCTTTCAAACTTGTCTTCATCGAAGTGCGACACGGGTACCGACACGTGTTGCTCTTTGCCTTTGGTATCGGTGAAACGGAAGTCGACGAACTTGACGTCGTTTTCCTTCACCAGCTTCATCACATCTGCAACGCTGTGGGCCATGCCTATCTCCTGGAAATTCGGCTGAAGTCTAGAAAGCCATTCTTGCGTCGTTCTTTGCTGGGCCACGCCAGGAAGGCGTTGGGGGAGCACAAAGACCGGCCGCGAAAGGGACGAGGGATGTTAGCAGAAAGCGTGCCAAGGGATGCCCCTTGTTGGCCCTGCGTTCCCGAAAAAAGTGCACCTCCGCAGCCCCGTACGGGGGTTCCGGGCCCGTTGCCGGTGGCGCATGCGGCATACGCCGCGCACCGCCTGTCCCGTCCCTCGCCAGGAGCAGCGCGCAGCGTCGGCAACGCCGACGAAGGAAACACCAGAAAGGTGCACCCACACCAAAAAATGCACCATCGATGTGCAAATACGCCGACAGATACCATTTTGGTGCATTTTCCGCACTGCCGCCTGCATGCGGTGCAGAACCCGGCACCGGAGCGTGTTGCCCCCGGGGCCTGCCGGCGCATACGGCCCCTCGGGAGCCCAAACGCGCCGGACACCGTGTCCGCCGCGCTAGAATACCTGGCAGGCGCTCCCATATGCCATTCCACCCTTCGATTTTGTCACCCCGATGACCACCCGAGACGAACTCCTCCAAGCGGCGCGCCAGCGCCAGCAGCAAAACCAACTGCCCTACTTCGGCGCGCTCACCCCGCAGGAGGCCTTTGCCTTGCTGCAGAGCGATCCCACCGCCGTGATGGTGGACGTCCGCACGCAGGCCGAGCTGGACTGGATCGGCGCACCTGACCTGCCGGAAGCCCAGTCGGCACATGTGGAGTGGATGAGCTATCCGGGCGGTGCGCAGAATGCCGCCTTCGTCGCCCAGCTCAAGGCCCGCGTGCCCGCCGACGTGCCGGTGCTGTTCCTGTGCCGCAGCGCGGCACGCTCCAAGCATGCCGCACGCGTCGCCACGGAAGCAGGTTTCCAGTTTGCGATGGATGTGCTGGAGGGGTTCGAGGGCAACCGCGACGAACACCACCACCGCAAGACGGTGGAAGGATGGTGTGTACGCGGCCTGCCCTGGCATGGCGCCTGAAGATCCGGACCGCCTGCGCGGCAGATAGCCGCAAACAGAAGATAAAACGGGACAGCCATGCTGTCCCGTTTCTTGTTTCCCGGCCATTGCGGCTCAGTCCCCGGCGGGATCTCCCGGCCGCCTGGCGGCAACCTCCACCAGTTCGAAGCCCATCGCCCGCACGCCCTCGCGCAGCATGAGGTAGGCCGGCTCCACACGCTCCGCCGCCCCCTTCACGCCCAGGTCGATATGCCGGCGCGCATAGAGTTCGCCGCGCTTCGCATCGCCCACGGACGGCAGGCTGAACACCCGAATACCGTCGAACGCGGCTTCGACCTGCTCCATCAGCGGCGTCAGGGTGGACTCCGGCGCCTCGAACACCAGGAAGGAGCGCTCCACCTGCACAGCCTGATGGAACAGGTGCGGGTAGTAATGATCCAGCACCCACTCCATCATCGGCCACGCCATCACCGGGAAGCCCGGCATGAAATGATGGTTGCCCACCGAGAAGCCCGGGATCCGGTTGTAGCTGTTCGGAATGATGCGCGCGCCGGCGGGGAATTCGCCCATCTTGAAGCGGTGCTGGTTCTCCGGCAGGTCCAGGTCGGCCTTGGCGGGATCGCCCGCCGCGGTCTCGACAATGCGCTGGGCGATCAGCTCGCGGGCCTCGGGGTGCAGCGCCAGCGGTACGCCGAGCGCGGCGGCGGCGCACTGCCGGGTGTGATCGTCCGGCGTTGCGCCGATGCCACCGGTGCAGAACACCACATCTTCGCCGGCAAAGGTACGGCGCAGCGTGGCGGTAATGCGTGCGCGCTCGTCGCCCACATATTCAGCCCAGTCCAGCGCCAGCCCGCGCGCCGCCAGCAGTTCGATGGCACGGCGCATATGCTTGTCTTCGCGCCGCCCCGACAGAATCTCGTCACCAATGACGATCAGGCCGAAACCCATGATGCCCTCGCTTCAGGATTGTTCAATGCGCCGCACATCGGACGGCGCGAGATCGATAACGTCCGCCAACGGTGCCGCCGCCGCTGCGGCCGCTGCGCGTTCGGCGCGCAACTGCTCCAGCGCGCGCAGGCAGAAATGGCCGAACCACAGCGCCGAGAAAATAAAGATCAGCACGTAGAGCCAGAGCGTGCCGGCCAGCACGAAGGGAAAGAGAAAAATCAAGGCCGCCGAGGATACCCAGACCAGGGTCGGCGCGGAGCCCAGCAGGCCCACGGCCACGCCGATGGCCAGCAAGGGAATGCGGTGGCGCTTCATCAGCGTCTTGCGCTCCTCCGGGCTGGCATGCTCGGCCAGCGCATCGTAGGTCATCACGCGATAGGTCAGCCAGCCCCACAGCAAAGGCGGGATCAGCGCGAAGAACGGCGGAATCAGCCACAGCGGCAACGTCACCAGCGCCAGCAACAGGAAGACCACGGTGCTGCCCAGCGCCTGGAATACGCTGCCGATCATGTTGCCGCCCTTGGCCTTGACCAGGTCCGGGTAGCTGCGCTCGAGATGGCGCACCGCCGCCGGCACCGAGAACAGGCTGATAAACACCAGCATCGACGCGATCACCAGCGGGATCATCAGCGCCACGACGAACAGCGGCGCCACCACCGCGCGCAGGGACTGCAGGCCGAACCAGTCGAGCGCGCCATAGATCCAGCTGGTCAGCACCGAGGTTTCCAACACGCCGCGCGCGGTGGTCATGATGGGCTCCCATCCCCATAGCAGCAGGCCACCCCACAACCCGGTCGCGAGCAGGAAGGGAATGACGGTGAGCATCAGCATGCGCGGATGCAGCTGGCTGATCAGGGCACGACCAAACGCGCGGAAAATATCGTTCATGCAGTGAATTGGGATACCACGAAAGCGGGGGACAGATAGACTAGCACACGTCACCCGCGATAGCGGGAGACGCGTGTGCGGCGGGCGGCGAAGGGCCGGATGCCGATGCCCCGGCATCCCGGGGCCGGGGCCAGCCGGACAGCGGCTGCTTCAGCCAAGCCGCAGCAGCCGCTTGATGCCGTACCACTGCTGGGACAGGAAACCGGCGCCATAGTCGCGCCCCTTGCCCGCCGGCGGCGGCATCTGGTCGCGGATGCCGGTGGGGTAATAGGCGCCGGAGAAGACCGCCGTGCGGAACAGCATGTCCCACCACGGGAAAATCACGCCATAGTTGCAACCGCCCAGGCGGCCCGGACGGCCGATCGCCTCGTGCCCGACGCCAACCGCGTGGTGGGTACGGTGAAAGCGCGGCGAAACCAGCAGCCGTTCGCCCAGCGCGCCGAAGTGCATGCGCAGGTTGGCATGCTGCAGGCTCTGCAAGAGCTGCGACAAGGCTACCAGCAGCACATACTGGGACGGCTCCACACCTACCGCCAGCGCCGCCGCCGCGAACACCACGTCGCGCAGCATATCGTCGAGCAGGTGGTTGCGGTTATCGCTCCACAGCGTCATCTGGCGCTGGCTGTGGTGGACCGCATGCAGGCTCCACCACCAGCGATAGGTGTGCGAGAGGCGGTGATACCAGTAGTCGAGCAGGTCGAACAGCAACAGGTAGACCAGGAAGCTGACCAGCGGGATCGACGTCACCGCCGGCCACCAGTCCTCCACATTGATCCGCTGCCAGCCAAGCAGGCGCAGATGCCCCTCCAGCGCGTCCATCAGCGGATCGAGCAGGAAGAACATGGCGAGCCGGAACAGGCCCAGCCGGTGCACCAGCGTATAGAGAATATCGGTGCGGATGGCGGCGCGGTCGGTCACCGCCTCCACGGGGCGCAGCTTTTCCAGCGGCCCGAGGATCAGCACCATCACCGCGATCTGCACCAGCCCCACCAGCAGCCATTCGGTGCCGGTGAAAGCGTCTTCGGCATAGCCGCCGAGGCCGAGCTGGTACACCACGGGAAGGATGACGTCCTGGAACAGCGCAGCCTCTACCTGGCCTATCCACGCATTGAGCGCATCGAACATCAGCGCCCTCCAGGCTCGCGCCCGGCCACGCTGGCGGCCTCCTTGCCCAGCCAGTCACGGTAGGCGGGGTGCTCGCGCAGCGTGGCGAAGCAGAAGCCCTTCTGCTCCAGTCCGCTGATCAGCGGTTCGAGCACGCCGGGCGCCCAGGCGTCCTTGCGCGACCAGATGCCCAGGTGGGCCAGGGTGATATCGCCATCGCGCAGGTCGCGCAGCGCATGCGCCAGCAGGACCTTGTTGGGGAAGCGCTCGGAGGACAGTTCGTCGCCCAGGAAACCGGCCGGCGCCCAGCCCACATGCTTGAAGCCGCATTGCTCGGCCCACTGCAGCGTCTGCGGCGCGGTATGGCCGCCAGGAGCCCGCCACAGCGGCGACATGGCCGCGCCGGTCAGCCCGCGCAGCGCCTGTGCGCTGCGATTGAGTTCGGCGCAGAAGCCCTGCTGGTCCATCACCACGTCCTGCCCGGCATGCGCGCCGAACTGCGGGCGCATGACAACCTTGCCATCGCGCGTGCTGCGCAGGTAGACGTGGTCGAAGGTGTGGCTGCCGAACACGTGGCCGTCCGCCACCAGGCCCTTCCAGTAGGCGGCCCAGCCCGGATCGAGCGAGCTGTCCTTGTTGATCGTCGGCTCGTTGGCGAGGAAAAAGGTGGCCTTGATATGGTGGCGGCGCAGCGTGTCGGCGATGAATGCCGCCTGGCTCATGCTGCCGGTATCGAAGGTGAGGTAAAGCGTGCCGGCGCGGCAGGGCTGGGGCGCCGTCGGCGCGGCAGCCAGCGCCGGGCCGGCCGGCGCGGCGGCCAGCGCCAGGCCGGCGGCGGCGAGCGCCGGGGCTGCCGCGCGGCGCACGACGCGCCTCAGGGCGCGGGTCAGCCGGGGCAGCGAAGTCTTGCTCATGATGCCTGTCCTGATGTCCTGTGACTGCGTTGGAGTGCTCGCAGCCAGACTAGTTCTATGCTGCTGGCGCCACCGCGCTCCCGCCTCATGCCGTGGCGCAGGCCAATCCCGGCAAAGCGTCAGTAAAAAGTCAGTAAAGCGGTGCGCGGGTGCGGAAATAAATACCGTGCGGCGAGCGGCCCACGCGGATGGTCTTGATCAGCTTGCGGCTGGCCACGTCGATCAGGCCCACCGAGCGCGCCCAGCGGAAACTCACCCACAGGGTCTTGCCGTCCGCGGTCAGTTCCATATCGTCGGGGCCGGCCGGCAGGCCGGCGATATCGCCGACCTTGGTCAAGGTCTGCTGGTCCACGATGCTGATGGTGCCGGAGACCCGGTTGGACAGGAACAGGTGGCGCTTGTCGCCCACCGCGCGGAAGTTATGCGCGCCCTTGCCGGTCGGGATCTGCTTGACCACGGTGCGGGTGTGCCAGTCGATCACCGCCACATAGTCGGCGCCGGTCATGCCCACCAGCAGGTATTTCTGATCGGGCGTGACCCACACGCCCGCCGGCGCAGAACCGGCGTTCATGCGCCACATCACGGTCTGCGTGGGCAGGTCGATGGCGACCACCTCGTTGGAATCCTGCAGCGTGACAAAAGCAACCCGGCTATCGCTGGTAAAGGCGATATGGCTCGGCGTCTTGGCCAGCGGCAACTGCCGGGCGATCTTCAGCGCCTTGCCGTCCCAGCGGTAGACATCGACCCGGTCCAGGCGGTTGCCGGTGGTCAGGAACCATTTCTGGTCGGGCGAGAAGCCGATCTGGTAGGGATCGTCGATATTGGCAACGCGCTGCTGGACCTTGCCCGTCACCGGATCGAGGAAGACGAGGTCGTTGCCCACCGCATTGGCGACGATCAGGGATTTGTCGTCGGGGGTGGCGATCAGGTGGTGGGGCTCCTTCCCGATCGGGAACGTTTCCAGCACCTTCTGGGTGTCCTTGTCGATCAGGGTGACCGTGGCGTCACCCGAGTTGAGCACCACCACCACTTCCGCCGACGCGGGCGCCGCCACTACCCCCAGGGCCAGGGTGCCGATCGCGGCAAACCCGGAAACTACACGACGCAAAGCGAGCATAAAGGCTGTTGATCAATGACTTAATCGGCCATTCTAACGTTTCCAGACTGCGAACCGATGACGTAGCTCAACAAACTAACATTTGGTCACAATCTCCCCCGGTCCCGCGCGGGACCGGGGGACCGGCCTCACCGCTGCATGGCCTCCCACACCTTTTGCAGCCGCTTGACCGACATCGGCACCGGCGTGCGCAGCTCCTGCGCGAACAGCGCCACGCGCAGTTCTTCCAGCATCCAGCGGAACTCGTCCAGGCGCGCGTCCTCCACGCCCCTGCCCTGCTGCCGCAGCTGGGTTTCGGCGCGCTGCCATTGCTGCAACAGCGGGGTGATTTCCTGCAGCCGCTGCGTATCGCGCGCCGGGTCTCCCTTGATCTTGTCGATGCGCATGGCGATGCCCTTCAGGTAGCGCGGGAAATGCACCAGCTGCTGGTAAGGCGTGTCGGCCACGAACTGCTTGCCCATCAGCCGCGCCATCTGTGTCTGCATATCGGCATGCGCCGCGGCAAAGGGTTTGGCCTGGATCAGCTTGCGCGGCAGCGTCGCGTACTCGGCCAGCACGGCCGCCACCAGCCGGGCGATCTCCTGCGCCAGCAGGTTCAGGCGCGAACGCCCCTCTTCCTTGCGCGCGGCAAACTCGGCCTCGACGCGCGGCAGCGGCGCCTGCAGGCAGGCCCGCTCCAGCGCCAGCATCACGATCTGGTCGCGCAGCATCTCCTGCGTGCCCAGCGTCATGTACTGCATCGCCATCTGCTGCAGGCCGGGAATATTTTTTTCCAGGAACTTCACCTGTTCGCGCAGTTGCAGCGCGAACAGGCGGCGCAGCCCGGCATGGTGCACACGCACGGCTTCCTGCGGATCGTCGAACACCTCCACGTCGCAATGGGTGGTGTGGTCGACCAGCGCCGGATAGCCGTACAGCGTCTGGTTGCCCTTGCGGATTTCCAGTAGCTCGGGCAGCTCGCCGAACGACCAGCTGGTCAGCTTCTCGTACTGCCCGGCCTCCGCCGCCGGCACATCGCGCGCGGCGATGTTCTGGAACGACTGCTGCGCCTGCCCGCCGAACTCGGCGCGCAGTTGCGCCAGGTTGCGGCCCATGTCCAGTTGCCGGCCATGTTCGTCCACCACCTTGAAATTCATCGCGTGGTGGGCGGGCAAGGTCTCCAGCTTGAAGTCCGCGCGCTTGACCATGGTGCCGGTCTGCTCGCGGATGTCTGCGATCAGCACGTCGAGCAACTCGCCTTCGCCGAAGGGATTGCGCTCGACAAAACCCGCTGCGTAATCGGGCAACGGCACGCAATGGCGGCGCAGCTTCTGCGGCAGCGACTTCAGCAGCAGGTGCACCTTCTCCTTGACCATGCCTGGCACCAGCCACTCGGCCCGCTCCGGGCGCACCTGGTTGAGCGCGTACAGCGGCACGGTCAGCGTCACGCCATCGCGATGGCTGCCTGGCTCGAAATGATAGGTCAGCGACATATCCACGCCCGCCACCGGCAGCACCTTGGGGAACAGGTCGGTGGTGATACCTGCGGCCTCGTGCCGCATCAGCTCTTCGCGGTTCAGGTAGAGCAGCTTGCGGTCGCGCGCGCTTTCGGCCTGATACCACTGTTCGAAGGTGGCCTGCTGATGGATTTCGGCAGGAATCAGGCGATCGTAGAAGGCAAAGATCAGCTCATCGTCGACCAGCACGTCCTGCCGGCGCGCCTTGTGCTCCAGGTTCTCGATCTCGCGCGTGAGGCGCTGATTGTGGGCGAAGAACGGCAGCCTGGTATCGAACTCGCCCTCCACCAGCCCGCGGCGGATAAACAGCTCGCGCGCCTCGGCCGGGTTCATCGGGCCGTAGTGCACGCGCCGGTGCTGGTAGACCACCAGCCCGTACAGCGTGGCACGTTCCATCGCCATCACCTGGCCGGACTTCTTCTCCCAGTGCGGATCGCTCCAGCTCACTTTCAGCAGGTGGCGGCCCACCTGCTCCAGCCATTCGGGCTCGATCCTGGCAAGCGTGCGCGCGAACAGCCGGCTGGTCTCGATCAGTTCCGCGCCGATGATCCAGCGGCCCACCTTGCGCGCGATCAGCGAACCGGGCCACAGGTGGAACTTGATGCCGCGCGCGCCAAGATACTCGCGGCCGCGGCCGTCGGCGTCCTCGAGCTTGCAGCCCACGTTGCCGAGCAAACCCGTCAGCAGCGCCTTGTGCACCTGCTCGTAGGTGGGCTCGCTCTCGTTGAGGCGCCAGCCCTGCTCCGTCACCGTGGTCAGCAACTGCGAATGCACGTCGCGCCATTCGCGCAGGCGCACGTGCGAGAGGAAATTGGCGCGGCACTGGTCCTGCAACTGGCGGTTGGTCTTCTTGTGCGCCACCGCCTCCTCGAACCACTTCCACAGCTTGACCCAGCCCAGGAACTCGGACTTCTCGTCCATGAACTTGCGGTGGGCCTGGTCGGCAGCTTCCTGCGCCTCCTGCGGGCGGTCGCGCGGATCCTGCACCGACAGCGCGCTGGCGATGATCAGCACCTCGCGCAGGCAATGGTGCTCGCGCGCGGCGAGTGTCATGCGCGCCACGCGCGGATCCAGCGGCAGGCGGGCCAGCTGGCGGCCGGTCTGGGTCAGCGCGTTGGCGTCGTCGCCCACGCTTTCCACCGCGCCCAGTTCCTGCAGCAACTGGTAGCCGTCGGCAATGGCGCGGCCCAGCGGCGGCTCGATAAAGGGAAACGCCTCGATCGCGGTGAGCTTGAGCGCCTTCATCCGCAAGATCACGGCGGCCAGCGACGAGCGCAGGATTTCCGGATCGGTGAAGCGCGCACGGCCGGCGAAATCGGCCTCCTCGTACAAACGGATGCAGACGCCGTTGGCCACCCGGCCGCAGCGCCCGGCGCGCTGGTTGGCCGCCGCCTGCGAGATCGCCTCGATCTGCAGTTGCTCGACCTTGTTGCGGTAGGAGTAACGCTTGACCCGCGCCAGGCCCGTATCCACCACATAGCGGATACCCGGCACGGTCAGCGAGGTTTCGGCCACGTTGGTGGCCAGCACGATGCGGCGCGCGTTCGAGGGCCGGAACACGCGTTCCTGCTCCTGCACCGACAGGCGCGCGAACAGGGGCAGGATCTCGGTGTGCGGCGGATGGTGCTTGCGCAGCGCCTCGGCCGCCTCGCGGATCTCGCGCTCGCCGGGCAGGAATACCAGCACATCGCCCGGGCCGAGCCGGCACAGTTCGTCCACGGCCTCGACGATGCCGTCGAAGAGATCGCGCTCCTTGGTTTGCGCCGATTTGGGCGCAGCTTCGCCCGGCGCGGGCTTATCCTTCTCGATCGGCCGGTAGCGGATCTCCACCGGGTACAGGCGCCCGCTGACCTCGATCACCGGCGCCGGCTTGCCGCCCTGGGCGAAATGCTCGGCGAAGCGCTTCGCATCGATGGTGGCCGACGTGATGATCAGCTTCAGGTCCGGCCGCTTCGGCAGGATCTCCTTCAGGTAGCCGATCAGGAAATCGATATTGAGGCTGCGTTCATGCGCCTCGTCGATGATGATGGTGTCGTAGGCCCGCAGCAGTGGATCCGTCTGGGTCTCGGCCAGCAGGATGCCGTCGGTCATCAGCTTGACCGAGGCGCCCGGCGACATGGTGTCGTTGAAACGCACCTGATAGCCCACGTGCTCGCCCAGCGGCGTGCCGATCTCCTGCGCGATCCGCTTTGCGGTGGAGGTGGCGGCGATCCGGCGCGGCTGGGTGTGGCCGATGAGGCCGCCGCCGCCGTCCGCGCCCGGGCCGCGCCCGATCGACAGGCAGATCTTGGGCAGCTGGGTGGTCTTGCCGGAGCCGGTCTCGCCGGAGACGATCACCACCTGGTTGGCCAGCAGGGCCTGCGCGATCTCCTCGCGCCGGGCCGAAACCGGCAGGGCTTCCGGGAACGCGATGGGCGGCAGCGGATTGGCGACGCGAAGCGGACGGCGCGCCTCGCGTGCCGGGCGCCCGGCACGTTCCGGGCGCACCTCCTGGTCCTGCCGTGACGGGCGCCGATCGCCTTCCTGGCGCGGCGGCCTGCCCGTGGCATCGATGGGCCTTGGCCGGGACGGGCCGGGCTGCCCGGGACGGCGCTCGGCCGGCGCTACCGCCCGGGCAGGAGAACCGCTGCCCGGCTGGGGGGAGCGGCCTGCTTGCCGGCGCTCCGGCTGGCGGTTGTCCGGACCCGCTGCCGGCGGCGCGGCTACGGCAGGCGCGCGCGCCTGCCTCGCGACGGGCTGGGCGGGAGACGGGGCGACCTCGGGCGCGGGCCGGCCGGCATCGGTTTTCCGATCCGGCGACAAAGGTTTGGCGGGACGTTGTGCTGACATTGGCCGGGATTATAATCCGCGGCATGAATGCACGAACCGACACGCTAGCCGACGCGCCCGCGCCGTCCGAAATGGACGAGCCCCTGCCCGTCCCCGCCCCTGCAGCGCAGCCCGCGACCGCCACCGGCACCGACCCGGTCGAGCGCGGCGGCCCCGACCACCAGCAGTTCGTCGACTGGCTGCGTGCGGTCGCCCCCTACATCCACGCCTTCCGGGGCAAGACCTTCGTGATCGCCTTTGGCGGCGAACTGGTCAAGGCCGGCACGCTCAACGCCCTGGTCAACGACGTGGCGCTGCTGCACGCCATGGGCATGCAGATCGTACTGGTGCATGGCTCGCGCCCGCAGGTGGAAGAACAGCTGGCGCTGCGCCAGGTCGAGTCGCAATTCGCCGAAGGCGTGCGCATCACCGACAACGCCGCACTGGAGTGCGCCAAGGAAGCCGCCGGCGAACTGCGCCTGGATATCGAGGCCGCGTTCAGCCAGGGCCTGCCCAATACGCCCATGGCCGGCGCCCAGCTCTCCGTGATCTCCGGCAACTTCGTCACCGCGCGCCCGGTCGGCATCGTCGAGGGCGTGGACTACCAGCACACCGGGCTGGTACGGAAAATCGACGGCGAATCGGTACGCATGTCGCTGTCGCACGGCAAGATCGTGCTGCTCTCCCCGCTCGGCTTCTCGCCCACCGGGCAAGCCTTCAACCTGTCGATGGAAGACGTGGCCAGCGCCACCGCCATCGCGCTGAAGGCCGACAAGCTGGTCTTTATCACCGAGGTGCCCGGCGTGCAGGACGCGGTCGGCAAGCTGATGCCGGAAATGTCGCTGCGCACCGCCATCGAACGGTTGCAGAACAACCACCTGCCCGCCGAGGTCGCCGTCTACCTCGAACACCTGGTCAAGGCGCTCAAGGGCGGCGTGCCGCGCGCCCACCTGATACCCTTCGACCTGGACGGCTCGGTGCTGCTGGAATTGTTCCTCCACGATGGCGTCGGCACCATGATTTCCGACACCGACCTGGAAAGCCTGCGCGAAGCCACGCTGGACGACGTCGGCGGCATCCTGCAGCTGATCGCGCCGCTGGAGCAGGATGGCACGCTGGTGCCGCGCGGACGTCACCTGATCGAGCGCGACATCGCCAACTTCTCGGTAATCGAGCACGACGGCGTGCTGTTCGGCTGTGCCGCGCTCTACGCCTATCCGCGCGAAGGCATGGCCGAGATGGCCTGCCTGACCGTGTCCTCCGAAGCGCAGGGCACCGGCGACGGCGAGCGCCTGCTCAAGCGTATCGAGCGCCGCGCCCGCAGCCTTGGGCTGGACCGCCTGTTCGTGCTCACCACCCGCACCGAACACTGGTTCCTCAAGCGCGGCTTCGTCCACGCCACCGTGGACGACCTGCCGGAAGACAAGCGCAAGCTCTACAACTGGCAGCGCAAATCGATGGTGCTGATGAAAAAACTGTGACGGCGGTGGGGGTAGCCGGAAGGCTCGCCCCCGCTTCGCTACAATAGCGGCATCGCAACGGCCGGCCTCTCGCCGCGCCGGCTACATCACACGACAACAAGGAGTTCCCCAATGGCCCGCATGGTCAACTGCGTCAAGCTCAACAAGGAAGCCGAAGGGCTCGACCTGCCGCCGCTGCCGGGCGAACTCGGCAAGAAGATCTGGCAAAGTGTGTCCAAGGAAGCCTGGGCCGGCTGGCTCAAGCACCAGACCATGCTGATCAACGAGAACCGCCTCAATATGGCGGATGCCCGTGCGCGCCAATACCTGCTCAAGCAGACCGAAAAGTACTTCTTCGGCGAAGGCGCCGACCAGGCGCAGGGCTACGTCCCGCCGCCGCAGGCCTGATTGCCGCTGCCCGCGGTCGTTGCCGCGCGGCCGGAAAACAAGAAGGGTGCCGTTCGAGGCACCCTTTTTTCATGCAGGCGGCAGCCGGCGAGCCCGGCCAATGCTCAATAATCGCTACGCGTCACACCGTCGGATGTGCCGAGCAGCAGCACATCGGCACCGCGCAGGGCGAACAGCCCCACCGTTACCACACCGGGCACATGGTCGATGATCTCTTCCAGCCCCTTCGGATCGGTGATCTTCAGCCCGGCCACGTCCAGGATCACATTGCCGTTATCGGTCTTGTAGATGCCGCCTTCCTTGGTCATGCGCAGGCGCGGCTGGCCGCCAAGCGCCGCCAGCTTGCGCGCCACGGCGGCGCGTGCCATTGGAATCACTTCCACCGGCAGCGGGAACGCGCCCATCGCGGCCACCAGCTTGCTGCCGTCCGCAATGCAGACGAAGCGCTTCGCTACCGAAGCGACAATCTTCTCGCGCGTCAGCGCGCCGCCGCCGCCCTTGATCATCGCGCCGCTGGCATCGATCTCGTCGGCGCCGTCCACATACACGGGGATCTCGTCGACCTCGTTCAGGTCCAGGACCTTGAAACCGTGCTGCTGCAGGCGGCGGGTGGAAGCCTCCGAACTGGAAACCGCACCGGCAAAGCGTTCCTTGAACGCCGCCACCGCGTCGATAAAGAGGTTGGCCGTGGAACCGGTACCAACGCCAAGCACCGCACCCGCCGGCACTTCCTTCTCGACATAGTCGGCCGCGGCTTGCGCTACCAGCGCCTTGAGTTCATCCTGAGTCATGACAACAGCCCGTCTGCTTTGGGGGGAAACCGCATAGTGTACCGGATTGCCGTGGCATCGCAGGTTCCGCCACCTGCCAACGGTACAATGGCCGCGAGGCAACCCCAGGGCTGCGCGCGCCACCCGTCGTGGTTCCCGCCATCCGGGCCTGGGCCTGCAAGGATGCACGCCGGCGCTGCGGGCCTGCCGTTTCGGCCCCGCGCCATCCCCAACCCTTACCAGTAATGCACTGACCATGAACCAGCTCGATCAGCTCAAGCAGTTCACCACCGTGGTGGCGGACACCGGCGATTTCCAGTTGATGAAGCAGTACACGCCGCAGGACGCCACGACCAATCCATCCCTGATCCTGAAAGCGGTGCAGAAGGCGGAATACCGCCCGCTGCTCGAAAAAGCGGTGCGCGACCACGAAGGCACCCAGGCCGTCATGGACGCCCTGCTGATCGCCTTCGGCTGCGAGATCCTGGCCATCGTGCCGGGCCGCGTCTCCACCGAAGTCGATGCCCGCCTGTCGTTCGACACCGAAGCCACGGTCGCCAAGGCACGCCACCTGATCACGCTGTACGAGCAACGCGGCGTGGCGCGCGAGCGCGTGCTGATCAAGATCGCCTCCACCTGGGAAGGCATCCGCGCCGCTGAAATCCTGCAGCGCGACGGCATCCGCTGCAATATGACGCTGCTGTTCTCGCTGGCCCAGGCGGTGGCCTGCGCCGAGGCCGGCGCGCAACTGATCTCGCCCTTCGTCGGCCGCATCCTGGACTGGCACAAGAAGCAGGCCGGCGACAAATGGGACGCCGCCGCCAACGCGGGCGACAACGATCCCGGCGTGCGCTCGGTGCGCCAGATCTACGACTACTACAAGAAGTTCGGCCACCCTACCGAAGTGATGGGCGCCAGCTTCCGCAGCACCGAACAGATCCTGGCGCTGGCCGGCTGCGACCTGCTGACCATCAGCCCCGACCTGCTCGAAAAGCTGGCCGCGGGCCAAGGCACGGTGGAATGCAAGCTCTCGGTGGACCAGGCCCAGGCCGGCAACATTGCCCGCATCGCCTGCGATGAGGCGGCTTTCCGCTGGCAGCTCAACGAGGATGCGATGGCTACCGAGAAGCTGGCTGAAGGCATCCGGCTGTTTGCGGCGGATGCGGTGAAGCTGGAGGCGTTGATTACGGCTTGAGAGGTGCGGCGCCATACGGCGCCGCACTGGACTGGTCTCAGCGCCCGGGCGGCGCCGGCCAGTCCCCGATGCGCAGGCCCGGATACGCGGCCAAATCCCGCTGTTTGACCTGCAACGGCTTATGGCGCCGTTACGGAGCCGGCGTGGGCAGCGGCGGCCTGACACGCTGTTGACGCGGCCACGCCCCGGCTCAAGACTTAAAACCTCTCCATCTTGCAGGTCGTCGGCAACGTCGTCTGCGCCGCCTTCAGCTTCTTCACCGTCCGGAACCCGTACCCCGAGCCCTCATTGTCGAACCGGACCTCCCCGCCCTGCCGCTCCATCACGGAAACATAAAGCGGCTGCAGCACCTGGTGATCGTCCGCGCGGATCGTGGCTTCATGGAAGTCGTTGACATAGCGCATGCCCTCCAGCGCTCGCGCCACCTTGGCGGCATCGGTCGAGCCCGCCTGTTCGATCGCCCGCGCCAGCATTTCCACCATCATCTGCATGCGCAGGTGCACATAGTCGTCCCTGGGCTCCGGGTAGCGGGCGCGGAAGGCCTGGTAAAAGGCGTCGGAGGCCGCGCCGCCGACATTGGGATGCCACTCCGCCACGGCCAGCACCCGCCCTACACCGGCATCGCCCATGGCCGCCGGCGCGCCCAGGCCATTGCCGTAGAAGGTATAGAACCTGGCGTTCAGCCCGCCTTCGCGCGCGGCCTTGACCATCAGGGTCAGGTCGTTGCCCCAGTTGCCGGTGATCACCGCATCGGCGCCGCTGGCCTTGATCTTGGCGATGTACGGGGCGAAGTCCTTGATCTTGCCGATCGGGTGGAATTCGTCGCCGACGATGCGCAGGTCGGGCCGCTTGGCGGCCAGCATCTCGCGGGCCGAACGCGCCACCTGGTGGCCGAAGCTATAGTCCTGGTCGATCAGGTAGACACGGCGCACGCTCTTGTCGGTGCGGATGACCTCGGTCAGCGCCTGCATGCGCATATCGGCGCTGGCGTCGAAGCGAAAATGCCAGAAGCTGCAGTTCTCGTTGGTGAGAACCGGATCGACCGCCGAATAGTTGAGAAACAGCACGCGGGCATCGGGCTGCCGCGCATTGTTGCGGTTGATGGCGCCCACCAGCGCGCCGGCCACCGCCGAACTGTTGCCCTGCAAGACAAAGGGAATGCGCCGGTCCACCAGGCCGCGCAGCTGGATCAGGCTCTCGTCGACATTGCCCTTGCTATCGAACGTGACCAGCTCGAAGGGGCGCGGGCCTTCGGCGGTCCTGACGCCGCCGCGCGCATTCACGCGGTCGATGGCCATCCGCAGATTGCGCACCACCGCATCGCCCGCGTTGGCGAAAGGGCCGGACAGCCCTTCGATCAGGCCGAGCCGGATCGGCTCCTGCGCGCCGGCGCTTGCCGCTATCGCCAGCAGCCAGCCCGCCAGCCATCGTTTCACCCGCATCGATAGATCTCCCGCCAAAGCGGTGCATGGTAAGCCAGGGACCGGGCTGCGGCAACACCGGACGCGCCGCGTTCCCAGGAGACTTGCTTGCCCAGCGCATCTCAGTGCGAGACCACGACCACTAGCGCCAGAGCTGGCGCAGGCGCTTTTGCCAGAGTTTCTTCCAGTGGAAATGGACTCGCTGCACCACGGGTGGGCGAGCGACGGGCTCCAACGTGTTGCGAAACGCGCCGTTCTTGCTGCCTTGCTCCACCAACGGGTCTTCGAACCAGAGAATGGCAATTCCCATTTCATGATCCATCTTGTCGAACGCGAGATCGATCGGCAATTCGGTCGGGTTGCGTGCCATCCACTCAAGCCTGAGGCCGGCCGCGGCAGCGCCAAGCAGATAGGAGTCGGTGAGCCGGCCGCGGCAGTTGCGGTACAGGTACTGCCCGGCAACCCGTTTGCTGCGGGGCGTGTACTGGTTCCCGCCACAGCCCAGGTAGATGACGTGCGGGCCGGCGTGGGAACCGGCTTCCTCCAGCGCTTGCGCCAGGCCCGCCAGGAAGGCGTCCGATAGCACGGCATCGTCTTCCAGCACCAGCGCGCGCCGCCATCCGCGTTGCCGGATACGCTCGAGCGCGACGATATGCTTCAGCGAGCAGGATTTCTGCGCAGGGCGCAGCCCTTCCCCCTTGAAATAGGCGCGGTCGGTTTCCGGGTCGATATCGTCGGCATCAAACTCGTGGACGAGCTCGCCGGTCATGCCAAAGCGGGCCAGTTGCGCCTCGATATGCTTGCGCCGCTCCACGAAGGATCGGACGTTGATGATGAGAATACCGTCTAGCCCTAGTGCTTGAAGGTTGGACGGAATGTGTCTGCCTTGCATGGACGGTATCCCTCTTGTTCGAATGGCTGCTGCACAAAAGAAAGGATATCGGCCGGCCGCAAGTGATCTTTAGTACGTGCCACGGACCCAGCACGCCCCAGCGCCGGGAAGTCCGTGCATGTTACTAGCCTCGCACACAACGTTTTGCGCGCGGCTACACTCTTAAGTTTTATCACGCGGATATTTCCGCAAAAGGACAGCCATGAAGACGTCAGCGCCACGTGCAGTCAGCTGGATCGTGCTCGCTGCAGCAGCGACGGCACTATCGGCCTGCTCCGTGCTGCAACCCGTCGAGGAAGGCCAGAAAATGGTAGGTGCGCCGGAAGCGGCCGTGCAGGCGCGGTTCGGCACGCCAACGGATACGTATCAGCTATCCGACGGCACGCAGCGCTGGATCTACTCGAAGCAACCCCTCGGGCAGCAGGCTTACGCGGCCGACTTCGACAAAAGCGGACGGCTGACCAGGTTCCGCCAGATGCTGCAGACCGAAGAACTCTATAAGGCCAAGGTCGATGTCTGGACCAAGCTGGACGTGGAGCAGCACTTCGGCAAGCCCCGCGAGCCCTCGCAGTATTACCCGCTGATGAAACGGGAAGTGTGGTCGTACCGATTCCGCCATGAAGACAACTGGCCGTCGCTGTTCAATTTTTATTTCGACGACGGCGGCGTGCTGCGCCAGACCCAGATCACGCCGGATCCGCTCTTCGATCGGCCCAGCCGGCGGCGCTGAGCCCCACCCGCCTGCCATCCATTGACCTCGCGCGGGCCGGACGGTGAACGCAAATTGCCCGCCGGCGTCCTCGTGGGAACGCGGCGGGCCGATTCAAGCCCCGCGGGCCGGATAGGCCGCGGGCTTACCGCACGGACCTGGATCAGATCTGCGGGTTGATCTTCTGCACGGCCTTGTCGTGCAGCTTGTTCAATGCGGCCAGGTAGGCCTTGGCCGAGGCGGCGACGATATCGGGATCGGTACCCACGCCGTTGACGATGCGCCCGCCCTTCGACAGGCGCACGGTCACTTCACCCTGGGCCTGCGTGCCCGTGGTGATGGCGTTGACCGAATACAGCACCAGCTCGGCGCCGCTGCCGACCTTGCCCTCGATCGCGTGCAGGGTGGCATCGACCGGACCATTGCCCTCGCCTTCGCCCGTCAGTTCCTGGCCGTCCATATTGAACACCACGCGCGCATGCGGGCGCTCGCCGGTCTCGGAGTGCTGGGACAGCGAGATAAAGCGGAAATGGTCGTTGACGTCGTGCGCCTCGTCGGAAACGATGGCCATGATGTCTTCGTCGAAAATCTCGGACTTCTGGTCGGCGAGTTCCTTGAAGCGGGCGAACGCGGCGTTGACCTCGCTTTCGCTGTCCAGCTCGATACCGAGCTCCTGCAGGCGCTGCTTGAAGGCGTTGCGGCCCGACAGCTTGCCCAGCACGATCTTGTTGGCGGTCCAGCCCACATCTTCGGCCCGCATGATCTCGTAGGTATCGCGCGCCTTCAGCACGCCATCCTGGTGGATGCCGGAAGCGTGGGCGAAAGCGTTGGCGCCGACCACGGCCTTGTTCGGCTGCACCACGAAGCCGGTGATCTGCGATACCAGCTTGGAGGCCGGCACGATCTGGGTGGTGTCCACGCCGACGTCCAGGTCGAAGTAGTCGCGGCGGGTCTTGACCGCCATCACCACCTCTTCCAGGCTGGTATTGCCGGCACGTTCGCCCAGGCCGTTGATGGTGCACTCGACCTGGCGCGCGCCGCCGAGCTTGACCGCCGCCAGCGAATTGGCCACCGCCATGCCGAGGTCATTGTGGCAATGCACGGACCACACGGCCTTGTCGGAATTGGGGATACGCTCGCGCACCGAACGGATCAGCGCCGCGTAGCCTTCCGGCACGGCGTAGCCCACCGTATCCGGCAGGTTGATGGTGGTGGCGCCTTCGGCGATCACGCCTTCCAGCACGCGGCACAGGAAATCCATGTCCGAGCGGCTGCCGTCTTCCGGCGAGAACTCGATGTCGTCGGTGAACTGCCGCGCGAAGCGCACTGCCAGGCGAGCCTGTTCGTAGACCTGGTCCGGCGTCATGCGCAGCTTCTTTTCCATATGCAGCGCCGAGGTGGCGATGAAGGTATGGATGCGGAAGGAGTTGGCCGGCTTCAGTGCCTCCGCGGCGCGTGCGATATCACGGTCGTTGGCGCGTGCCAGCGAGCAGATGGTCGAGTCCTTGACGACCTGCGCGATGGAGCGGATGGCTTCGAAATCACCGTTGGAGCTGGCCGCGAAGCCGGCTTCGATCACGTCGACCTTGAGGCGCTCCAGCTGGCGCGCGATGCGGATCTTTTCCTCGCGGGTCATGGAGGCGCCAGGCGACTGCTCGCCATCGCGCAAGGTGGTGTCGAAAATAATGAGTTTGTCGGACATGGGTGGGGCTCCTGGGCTTATCTTTGTGTCTGGCGAATCAAGTTGCTGTCTCGGCGTCCGCCGTTTCGTTCTGCTGTCCTGCTGTATTTCCGCTGAATGCAAAACGCCCCGGCGTGCAGTAATGCAGGCCGGGGCGTTTGTGAATCCTGTGTGACTTTGCGCGAGGGGGTTGGCTTCCCTCAGCGCGAACGCGTCCCGACCTGATGGCCTAGTAGGCCACCTAGAATGGTGCGGGCGAGTAGGGCTTGGCGCGAAATCATGTCAGCGACTATAGCCGAGAAGCCGCGCGCGCGCAATACGGATGCGTCAATCGGTTCGATGGCGGGCTCCGGCCGGCTCCGGGCACGGCAGGCCCCGGGATGCCGGCCGCCGGCCGTCGTCAGTCCTTGGACGGAATGCGCAGCTTCTGGCCGGGATAGATCTTGTCCGGATCCGACAGCATGGGCCGGTTCGCCTCGAAGATGGCGGTGTATAGCGCACCGTTGCCGTAGGCCGCCTGCGAGATTGCCCACAGCGTGTCGCCCTTGGCCACGGTATGCCACTGCGACTCGGCCGCCTCGACATTGACCGACATCTTGTCCTCTACCTTGTCCACGCCCTGCACATTGCCGCAGCACAGGATGATCTTCTCGCGCGTGGCCTGGTCCGGCGCCACGCCGAATACCGTCACCAACCCCTGCGAGCCATCCACCTGCGCCATCAGGCCGGTGGCATCCAGCCCCATCTGCCTGATATAGGCCTCGATGGCATCGCCGGCGGCGCGGTTGGCCGCATCGACATTGGCCGGGGACGCATCCGCGGCAGCCGCATCCTGTGCGGCCTTGGCTTCGCCGCCGCCGAACAGTTTCTCTCCTGCTTCCTTGATGAAGTCGAGCATGCCCATGACAAACCTCCAGTGATAAGTGGACAACAATGGGTACAGCAAACCACGGCCGACTGCGCCGCTGGCCCGGGCTCCGCCCTGCCGCAGGGGAAGCCCGGGATTCCGGAAACCGGCGCCTGGATCCTTGCGGACCCGGGAACCAAAAAGTAAAAAGGCGCCGAAGCGCCTTTTTACTGACCTGCGTTCAGGAACGATCGTTCCCGCCGTCGCGCACCTTGCGCGCGCCGGCCGGCTCGCCGTGGAGCGCCCGCCAGCCCCACAGCACATAGCCGGAGATCGCGTACACCACGAACAAGCCGAACAAGGCAACCGGCGGATCCGTCGACACCACCACGAACAGCACCAGCACCAGCACCATCATGCCGAAGGGCACGCGGTAGCGGACGTCGAGCGCCTTGCCGCTATAGAAGGGCGCATTCGTCACCATCGACAGCCCGGCATACAGCGTGATGCCGAACGCCGCCCACGGCATCCACAGCTCCTTGACCGGCAGCTTGTTGTCGATCGCCAGCCAGACAAAACCGGCCACCAGCGCCGCCGCCGCCGGGCTGGGCAGCCCCTGGAAGAAGCGCTTGTCGACCACGCCGATATTGGCATTGAAGCGGGCCAGCCGCAGCGCGGCGCAGGTGCAATAGACAAAGGCGGCGATCCACCCCCACTTGCCCAGGTCGTGCAGGATCCACTCATACATCACCAGCGCCGGCGCGACGCCGAACGAGGTCATGTCCGACAGCGAATCGTATTGTTCGCCGAACGCGCTCTGCGTATTGGTGATGCGCGCCACGCGGCCGTCCATGCCGTCCAGCACCATGGCGGCGAAAATGGCGATGGCCGCGCTGTCGAAGCGCATGTTCATGGCCTGCACGATCGCAAAGAAGCCGGCAAACAGCGCCGCCGTGGTAAAGGCGTTAGGCAACAGGTAGATGCCGCGCCGGCGCGGACGCACGTACTCGATGTCGTGATCGTCGGCGGCCGCCTCGTCGTCGAAGCCGTCGGCCTCGTTGCCGCGCCGCTGGTTATGGCGGAAGGGACGCAAGTGAGTCACATTGCCGTTGCTGGCGCGCTTGTTGCGTCGGTTGAAAGCACCCATGCCTGTTCTCCAGTGGGTCTGATCTGCTCCGGCGAAGCCGGATCAATCCAGCTCGGCCAGGATGGTGGACGAGGCCGACACCTTCTCGCCGATGGTGACGCGCGGACGCGCATCCACCGGCAGGTAGACGTCCACGCGCGAGCCAAAGCGGATAAAGCCGTAGCGCTGGCCGCGCGAGAGCGTTTCGCCAACTCGCGTATAGCACAGGATGCGGCGGGCGACGAGGCCGGCCACCTGCACCAGGGTCACCACCTTGCCGTCGGCGGCACGGCGGATGACCACGGCGTTGCGTTCGTTCTCCAGCGAGGCCTTGTCGAGGTCGGCGTTGACGAACTTGCCGGGGAAATACTCGACCTTCTCAACCTTGCCGTCCACGGACACGCGGTTGGAGTGTACGTTGAACACGTTCATGAATACGCTGATCTTCAGCGCTTCGCGCCCCGCATAGGGATCCATGGTCTTCTCGACCACCACGATACGGCCGTCGGCGGGGGCCAGGACGGCGTTCGGCTGGGCCGGGATCGGCCGCGGCGGATCGCGGAAAAACTGCAGCACGAACAGCGTAATGATCCACAGCGGCAAGGCCCACCAGAAGCCGGCGCCGACCTGCACCAGCAGCGAGATGACAAAGGCGCCAGCCAGGAACGGCCAGCCTTCACGGGCGATTAGCGGATGAGGATAGTTCATGCAGTGCTTACTAGGTGGATAAAGTCTGACAAGGATAACAAAAAGCCGTTCAGCCTCCGCCCGAATAACCCCTCGAAGCGGGGAATCGTGCGGAAATCTGAACGGCCGCGGCCCGCGCCGTCAGCCGCGGCAGGCCGTAGGACTGCGGTACAGCTTAGTTCTTCGACTGGTCGACCAGCTTGTTCTTGGCGATCCAGGGCATCATGGCGCGCAGCTTCGCGCCTACTTCCTCGATCTGGTGCTCGGCGGTCAGGCGGCGGCGCGAGATCAGGGTCGGTGCGCCAGCCTTGTTTTCCAGCAGGAAGCTCTTGGCGTATTCGCCGGTCTGGATGTCGGTCAGGCACTGCTTCATGGCCTTCTTGGTCTCCTCGGTCACGACGCGCGGGCCGGTGACGTATTCGCCGTATTCGGCGTTGTTGGAGATCGAGTAGTTCATGTTGGCGATGCCGCCTTCATAGATCAGGTCGACGATCAGCTTGAGTTCGTGCAGGCACTCGAAGTAAGCCATTTCCGGCGCGTAGCCGGCTTCCACCAGCGTCTCGAAGCCAGCCTTGATCAGCTCGACGGTACCGCCGCACAGCACGGCCTGCTCGCCGAACAGGTCGGTTTCGGTTTCTTCGCGGAAGTTGGTCTCGATGATGCCGGCACGGCCGCCGCCGTTGGCGGTTGCGTACGACAGGGCGATGTCACGGGCCGAGCCCGACTTGTCCTGGTGCACGGCGATCAGGTGAGGCACGCCGCCGCCTTGGGCGTAGGTGCCGCGCACGGTGTGGCCCGGGGCCTTCGGCGCGATCATGATGACGTCGAGGTCAGCGCGCGGGATCACGGCACCGTAGTGCACATTGAAGCCGTGGGCGAAGGCCAGCGCAGCGCCTTCCTTGATGTTGTCGTGCACTTCGTTCTTGTACACGTCGGCGATCTGCTCGTCCGGCAGCAGGATCATGACCACGTCGGCGCTCTTGACGGCCTCGGCCACTTCCTTCACCTGCAGGCCGGCGTTCACAGCCTTGTTCCACGAGGCGCCGTTCTTGCGCAGGCCGACGGTGACCTTCACGCCCGAATCATTCAGGTTCAGCGCGTGGGCGTGGCCTTGCGAGCCGTAGCCGATGATGGTGACGTTCTTGCCCTTGATCAGGGAGAGGTCGGCGTCCTTGTCGTAAAACACTTTCATGATATTTCCTTCGATCTTTCGTTTTCGTGTGTCGGGCTGGCGGCTACCGCCCGGCTAGTGCCGGCATCGGCGCCGCCCTTGGATACTGCAATCGGGTCAGACCTTCAGGATGCGCTCGCCGCGGCCAATGCCCGAGCCGCCGGTACGGACGGTCTCGAGAATCGCGGCACGGTCGATGGCGTCCAGGAACGCATCCAGCTTGACGCCGTTGCCGGTCAGCTCGATGGTGTAGGTCTTCTCGGTGACGTCGATGATGCGGCCGCGGAAGATGTCGGCGGTGCGCTTCATTTCCTCACGCTCCTTGCCGACCGCGCGCACCTTGACGAGCATCAGCTCGCGCTCGATGTGCGCGCCTTCGGTCAGGTCCACCACCTTGACCACTTCCACCAGGCGGTTCAGATGCTTGGTGATCTGTTCGATCACGTCGTCGGAGCCGCTGGTGACAATGGTCATGCGCGACAGCGAGGCGTCTTCGGTGGGCGCCACCGTCAGCGTCTCGATGTTATAGCCGCGGGCCGAGAACAGGCCGACCACGCGCGACAGCGCGCCGGCTTCGTTTTCAAGCAGGACCGAAATAATGTGTCGCATTACAGGTCCTCCGCGCCGAGCAGCATTTCGGAGATGCCCTTGCCGGCCTGCACCATGGGCCACACGTTTTCAGTCGGATCGGTCTGGAAATCGAGGAACACGGTACGGTCTTTCAGACGGAAGGCTTCGCGCAGGGCGGGCTCGACGTCGGCCGTCTTTTCGATGCGCATGCCGATATGGCCATAGGCCTCGGCCAGCTTGACGAAATCGGGCAGCGCGTCCATGTAGGAATGCGAGTAGCGGTTGTCGTACTCGATTTCCTGCCACTGGCGCACCATGCCGAGATAGCGGTTGTTGAGCGCGCAGATCTTGACCGGGGTGTCGTACTGCAGGCAGGTCGACAGTTCCTGGATGCACATCTGGATCGAGCCTTCGCCGGTGATGGTCACCACTTCCTTCTCGGGGAAGGCTTTCTTGATGCCCATCGCATACGGCAGGCCCACGCCCATCGTGCCCAGGCCACCGGAATTGATCCAGCGGCGCGGCTCGTTGAACTTGTAGAACTGCGCCGCCCACATCTGGTGCTGACCCACGTCCGAGCAGATGAAGGCATCGCCGTGCGTGAGTTCCCAGATCTTTTCCACCACGTACTGCGGCTTGATGATCTCGGAGTTGCGGTCGTACTTGAGGCAGTCCACCGAACGCCATTGCTCGATCTGCTCCCACCAGCGGGCCAGGGCCTCGCGCTTGGGCTTGACGTCGCTGGCCTGCAGTTGCGCGATCAGCTCCTGCAGCACGTCCTTGACGTTGCCGACGATGGGAATGTCGACCTTGACCCGCTTCGAGATGGAAGAGGGATCGATGTCGATATGAACGATCTTGCGCGGCTGCGAGGTGAAGTGCGCCGGGTTGCCGATCACGCGGTCGTCGAAACGGGCGCCGATGGCAATCAGCACGTCGCAGTTCTGCATGGCCATATTGGCTTCATACGTGCCGTGCATGCCGAGCATGCCGACGAACTGCTTGCTGGTGCCGGGGAACGAACCGAGACCCATCAGCGTGTTGGTAACCGGATGGCCGGTCAGCGCAGCCAGCTGGCGCAGCTCCTCGCTGGCGTTGGCCAGCACCACCCCGCCACCGGCGTAGATGAACGGTCGTTCGGCGCCCTGCAACAGCGCGAGCGCCTTGCGGATCTGGCCCGAATGGCCCTTGTTCACCGGGCTGTACGAGCGCATGTCGATCGACTTGGGATACTCGTACTTGCAGGAATTGCGGGAGACGTCCTTGGGGATATCCACGACAACCGGGCCGGGACGGCCGGTCGCGGCGATATAGAACGCCTTCTTGATGGTCGAAGCGAGATCGCGGACGTCCTTGACCAGGAAGTTGTGCTTGACGATGGGGCGGGTAATGCCGACCGTGTCGCACTCCTGGAAAGCATCCTGTCCGATGGCGTGCGTCGGCACGTTGCCGGTGATGATCACCATCGGGATCGAATCCAGGTAGGCCGTGGCGATGCCCGTCACCGCATTGGTGACGCCGGGACCGGAGGTCACCAGGGCGCAGCCCACCTTGCCGGTCGCACGCGCATAGCCGTCTGCGGCATGAACCGCGGCTTGCTCGTGGCGCACCAGGATGTGCTCG
Source organism: Cupriavidus sp. 96C5-1 (assembly GCF_057798855.1). Taxonomy (NCBI): domain Bacteria; kingdom Pseudomonadati; phylum Pseudomonadota; class Betaproteobacteria; order Burkholderiales; family Burkholderiaceae; genus Cupriavidus; species Cupriavidus sp. 96C5-1. Next base: position 81,265 of record NZ_JBYOJU010000031.1, read on the forward strand.
ATCTTCTTTTGCTTGTAGAACTCGTCGTAGATATACAGCACTGCGCCGCCAGGGTAGCCCCAGACGTACTCGACGCCTTCTTCGGCAAGTGCGTGAACGAGAATTTCCGCCCCGATCATTTCGGGTGCGGCAGATGAATTGCTGTCTGCGTGGGAGAATTCCGCGCTGGGCATGTTCATTTCAGTCCTTTGCAATTTTCGGCAAAAAATTGTTCGGATGCTCTCTGCCGGGCTTGTGGCACGGGTTCAAGCGGTGCGCGTCTGCATGGAAGACCGCCTCATAAGCGGCCGGATGAGACAACCACTGATGTCGTGTGAACCAAGGATTCTACTGCATTGCATCAGGCTGGTCTATGGGCTTTTTTCATCCTGCCGGCCATCGCATGGCGTCGCGAGCGGGGGGCAGCTTCCTGCGCCTGAATGACCACAAGAGAGAACAAGGATGGTCACAGGGGGGGTTATTTGCTAGCATCCCACCATTTTGGACGTGCAAGAAGCCCCATTCTGCACTTCCGCCGGCCACGGCCCCACCGTCTGTACCCCGCCTGCATGGCAACCGATCAGGAACTATCCGACTTTCTCGCCAGCGTCGAGCGGCGCGCCTTCAAACAGGCCGTGTTTGCGGTGCGCGACGACGAAGCCGCCCTGGACATCGTCCAGGACGCGATGATCAAGCTCGCCGAAAAATACGGCGACAAGAGCGCCGCCGAACTCGCGCCGCTATTCCAGCGCATACTGCAAAACACCATCCACGACTGGTTCCGCCGCCAGAAAGTGCGCAACACCTGGGTCACGCTGTTCTCCAACCTGCGCGATGACCGGGAGGGCGAAGACAATGACCTGCTCGACACTTTCGAGGCCGAAATCGGCTCCGAATCCGCCGAAAGCAGCGCCGACAAGGTCGAGCGCGCGCAGACCATGCACATCATCGAACAGGAGATCCAGCGCCTGCCCGCACGTCAACGCGAAGCCTTCCTGATGCGTTACTGGGAGGATATGGACGTCGCGGAAACGGCTGCCGTCATGGGATGCTCCGAAGGCAGCGTCAAGACGCACTGTTCCCGTGCCACGCACACACTGGCGCAGGCATTGCGAGCGCGGGGGGTCCGACTATGAGCACGAGAAACGAAAAAGAGATCAACGAACGCCGCCTGGCACACGAGATTCGTACGGCACTGGATGCCGGGGCGAATGCGTTGCCGGCAGATGTGACCGAACGGCTCGCCGCCGCGCGGCGCATCGCGCTGTCCCGTAAAAAGGCACAGGCCGTTGCCACTGTTCCACAACTGGCGATTGCCGGCATGCAGACGGCCGACTTCGGCGAGGACGATTCGCCACTGCATCGGGCGGGCTCGTGGCTGCGCCGGCTGGGTCTGGTCTGGACACTGGTGGCGCTGGCCGCCGGCCTGGCGGGTATCTACCACTGGCAGCAGCAAAAACGCGTCGACGAACTGGCGGATGTGGATGCGGCCATGCTGCTCGACGACCTGCCGCCCACCGCCTACGCCGATCAGGGCTTCCACGTGTTCCTGAAGCGCGGCCAGTAATATGACCAGCGCACCCCTGCATCCCGACGCGACGCGCCGGCGGCTGGCGGTTTTGCTGCTGGCGGCGATGGCCACGGCCACGACCTTGTGGCTGAGCCCGGCCACCTGCCAGGCGCAAGGCGGCCATGCGCCCGGCGTCGCCGTCGCCAATGCCCATCCGACCTGGGAAGAACTCAACCCGGTGCAGCAGCATGCGCTCGCGCCGCTGGCGGGAGAGTGGAACAGCTTTCCCGAGCTGAACCGGCGTAAATGGCTGAAGATTGCCGAGCGTTATGAGAAGTTCTCGCCGGCCGAGCAGGCTCGCCTGCAGACCCGCATGACGGAATGGGTCAAGATGACGCCGCAGCAGCGGCGCCTGGCGCGCGAAAACTACCAGATCACGCGCTCGCTGCCGGCCAAGAAGAAGACTGAAGCCTGGGACAAGTATCAGCAGTTGCCGGAAGAGCAGAAGAAGAATCTCGCGGCGGCCGAAAAAGTGCCGCGCCGTCCGGGAGCCGTCAGCGCCCTGCCCTCGGGCAGGCACTTGCCCACCGAAACCAACCGCCAGCTGCACCTGCAGAAGAAGGCCCCCGCCGGCACCACGTCGACCGCCATGCGCAAGACCGAGCCAGCATCCGCTGCGCCCGCCCAGGAGCCTCCGGCGCCTGCGGCAACCACCGGCGCGCCGGGGGCGGCCGCCGACACGCCGCGCGAGGCGGCCACCGAAGCCGCCAGCAGCAGCACCGCCGGCATGCCGGACGAACCGGTACGCCGCTGAGCCGTACAGGTCGCCGGGCGCTGCCTTCCCGCCCTGCCGCCGCTGCCTTTTGGCATAATGCACGCTTGTCCCGGCCTCGCCGCGCCCTGTTTGCTGCCTTGCGGCCGGGCGTTGCGATACCGCCATGCCTTGGCTGCCGCTGCCGCGAATGACAGCGGTGCCACGTGGCGACACGCGACACCGCCGAGCCGGCAGTCTTATCTACCCGACGGCACTCCGCCCGATGCGGCCTCATCACCGGGCCTCGCCGCTTTCCCGCCTCTGCGCCATGCCTGCCGTGATCACGCCCAAACCCGACGCCAAGCCAGCCACCTCCGCGCCAGCCGGCCCCGCGCTGCCGGCCAGGGCGCCCACGCTCCGCCGGCGCATTGCCTGCATGCTGTACGAGGGCGTGCTGTTGTTCGGCGTGCTGAGCGCGTCCACCGCGCTGTACCTGCTGGCGCGCCCGGGACTGCGGCAGCTGGGGCTGGACGGCCCGTTCGCCATGCAGCTCTGGAGCTTCCTGGTGCTGGGCTGCTACTTCGCCTGGTTCTGGCAGCGCAATGGCCAGACCCTGGCCATGCAGACCTGGCGCATGCGCGTGGAAACCAGCGCGGGCGTCCCCCCGCGCTGGCCCCAGGCAGCGCTGCGCTACCTCCTGGCCTGGCTATGGCTGCCGCCATCGGCGGCGGTCGGCCACTGGCTCGGCCTGGTCAAGGGGCCCTTCGTCGGCGTGCTCGCCGCCGGCCTGCTGATCTGGATCCTGCTCGCCTGGCTCGACCCCAGGCGGCAGTTCCTGCACGACCGCCTGGCCCGCACCCGCCTGACTGACCTGCGCCCGCCCAATTCATGAAGCTGTCGGCCGCCGCCTTGCGCCGCATCGCGGTGGCATTGCAGGCCGCCGCCGCGCTGGGCTGCGCCGCCGCGCTCCATGCCTGGCTTGGCTGGCCCATCGCCGCGGGCTTGCTGGCCGGTATCGGCGTCGCGCTGGCGGCATATGGATTGTCAGTCGCGGGCGCCTTTGCCATTTCCTTGCGCGGCCTGGGCGAGCCGGCCGGGACTCGGCCGCCGGTCCCGCCCGTCTTGCAGGCCATCCGGCCTGCGCCGTTGACGCTGGCGCAGGCGCTGACCTGCTTTCTGCGCGAATACGCCGCCGTATTCCGCATGTTCAACTGGCTGCAGCCATTCTGCTCGCAACGGCGCTTCGCGCCGGCCAGGGCTCCTGCATCGCACCCCCCATTGCTGCTGGTGCACGGCTACGGCTGCAACCATGCGGTCTGGCTCGACATGCAGCCGGCCCTGGCGGCTGCCGGCTATCACTGCGAAGCGATCGACCTGGAGCCGGTCTTCGGCGACATCGACCAGTACGCCCTCGAAGTGCGCGCCGCCATCGCGCGCATCGCCGCCACCAGCGGCCAGCCACCGCTGCTGCTCTGCCACAGCATGGGCGGCCTGGCCGCGCGCGCCGCACTGGCGGGCCGGGGCGCCGCGCCGCCCTGCCGCGGCATCGTCACGCTGGGCACGCCGCACCATGGCTGCGCGCTGGCGCGCTACGGCAGCGGCTTCAATGCACGGCAGATGCGCTGCGGCAGCGCCTGGCTACGTGCGCTGGCGGCACGCGAAAAGCCGCGCCAGCGCGAGACCCTGGTATCCATCTTCAGCTGGCACGACTCGATTGCCGGCCCGGCAGGCACGGCCTGGCTGGATGGCGCACATCATATTGCCCTGGCGGGCATCGGCCACGTCAGCCTGCTGCGCCATCCACGGGTCACGCAGGCCGTGCTGGGCGCACTTGCACAGCTGTCTGCCGTGGCGCCCACCGCCTGAGCCGAACCTCGGCGGGTCCCGCCCCGCGGACAGCCGGGCAGGGACTCCATGCGCGCCCCCATGGCGGCGACGCAACGGTCATGTGACGTTCATGTTCCCGTCACGGCTCGGTCATGGTCTGCTGGCCCAATGCAGCCATCGTCGCTACCGGGGCCGCCATGGTTCAAGCTCTTCGTTCTGCCTGCGGGCGTCTGGCCGAGGCTGCGCAACAGCTGCGCAGCCGCAATGCCGAGACCGAGCCGCAACCGCAACGCCATTCATTGCCCACCGCACTGGCCGCCTTCATGCCACCAGGCAACGCCTTGCCGCCACGGCCAGCGGCGCAGCCCGCCCCGTCGTCCGCCAATGCTCCCGCTCCAGCCGACCCCACCCCTCCCGGCGCCACCGCCCAGACCCCGCATCCAACCCACCCGGTCCGCCATTACCGCGCCATCTGGCTGTCCGACATCCACCTCGGCACGCCGGGTTGCCAGGCCGATTACCTGCTCGACTTCCTCAAGCACAACGAATCGGACCAGCTCTACCTGGTCGGTGACATCATCGACGGCTGGCAACTGCGCCGCGGCTGGTACTGGCCGCAAAGCCACAACGATGTGGTGCAGAAGCTGCTGCGCAAGGCGCGCAAGGGCACCGAGGTAATCTACGTGCCGGGCAACCATGACGAAGCGGCACGCCAGTTCGATGGCCTCGCCTTCGGCGACATCACGGTGCGCGAAGATACCGTCCACGTCACTGCAGCCGGCCGGCGCCTGTGGGTGGTGCATGGCGACCTGTTCGACGGCGTGGTGCAGCACGCGCGCTGGCTCGCCTACCTGGGCGACTCGCTCTATACCGTGATCCTGGCCATCAACCGCCACTTCAACAGCATCCGGGCCCGCCTCGGCTTCCCCTACTGGTCGCTGTCGCAATACCTGAAGCACCAGGTCAAGAACGCCGTCAACTACATCAACTCGTTCGAGCACGCCATGGTGGACGAGGCGCGCCGGCGCGGCTGCGACGGCGTGGTCTGCGGCCATATCCACAAGGCCGAGATCCGCGAGGTGGACGGACAACTCTACTGCAACGACGGCGACTGGGTGGAAAGCCTGTCCGCCCTCGTGGAAACGCAGGAGGGCGAATTACGGATCGTCTACTGGACCACCCTGCTCGACGCCCCCGCCACGGCCACGCGCCGACGCGCCACCGCCCCGGCGTGACAAGGCCTGACGCCCCCGCCAACGCAATCCCCTGGCTTCGCCGAGGCCAGTCGTCCACGCGGCCCCGCCGCAAGGAGCACGCATGAAGATCCTGATCGTCACCGATGCCTGGGAGCCGCAAGTCAATGGCGTGGTGCGCACGCTCAAATCCACCCGCCGCGAACTGCTTGCGATGGGGCACACGGTGGAGCTGATCACACCGCAGGAATTCCGCACCATTCCCTGCCCGACCTATCCCGAGATCGCGCTATCGCTGTTCGCCGGCGCCAAAGTCCGGGAGCGCATCCGCGCCTTCGCGCCGGACGCCCTGCACATCGCCACCGAAGGGCCGCTCGGGCTGGCCGCACGGCGCTATGCGATCGGCGAGCAAATCCCGTTCACCACGGCCTACCACACGCGCTTTCCGGAATACGTGCAGGCCCGCTTCGGCATTCCGCTGGCCTGGACCTACCGCTTCCTGCGCTGGTTCCATGGCCCCGCGCGTGCCGTGATGGCGCCGACCCCGGTGGTGCTGCAGGACCTCCGGCACTTCGGCATCGCGCATGGCGTACTGTGGACCCGCGGCGTCGACCTGGACGTGTTCACCACCCAGCAGGTGAACGTGCTCAACACGGCCCATCCGATCTTTCTCTACGTCGGCCGCGTTGCCGTGGAGAAGAACGTCGAAGCCTTCCTCGCGCTGGACCTGCCGGGCTCCAAGTGGGTCGTTGGGGACGGACCGGCGCTGGCATCGCTGCGCGCCCGCTATCCCGCCGCCAGCTACCTTGGCGTGCTGAGCCAGCCGGAGCTGGCCAAGGTGTATGCTTCAGCCGACGTCTTCGTATTTCCCAGCCGCACCGATACCTTCGGGCTGGTCTTGCTGGAAGCACTGGCCAGTGGCCTGCCGGTAGCGGCCTATCCGGTGACCGGGCCGATCGACGTGCTTGGCGACAGTACTGCCGGTGTGATGCACGAAGACTTGCGTGAAGCTTGCCTGGAGGCGCTGCGCATCGACCGCGCCACCGCTCGCGCCCATGCCGAGCGGTTCTCGTGGCGCGCCGCCTCCGAGCAATTCCTGACACACCTGCAACCGCTGCCGACGGTCCGCGCGGCCCTGAATGGCAATGCTGCCCGTCCTTCCCCCGAACATGCCGACTCCGCATCGCCCGCCGTCCGACCCTCACCACCCGCCAGCGCCGCAGACCATGGCGCCGGACTCGCCGAACAGCGACTACACGATTGAGCAGAACCCCCACAAGGGCAACCGCGGCCTGGCGCGGGCCTGGCACGCGGCCATCAATTCCCTGTCCGGCCTGCGCTACGCGGTACTGGAGGAAAGCGCGTTCCGCCAGGAACTGACGCTGGTGGCGATCCTGACGCCCTGCGCACTGCTGCTGCCGGTCGGCATCGTAGAGCGCATCCTGCTGCTGGGCACCCTGCTGCTGGTACTGATCGTCGAACTGCTCAATTCCAGCGTGGAGGCCGCGGTCGATCGCATCTCGCTGGAGCGCCACAGCCTGTCCAAGCGCGCCAAGGATTTCGGCAGCGCCGCCGTGATGCTGGCGCTGGTGCTGTGCGGCGGCACTTGGGTGGCGATCGCCGGACCGATCGTGCTGGACTGGCTGCGCGGGCTGGCAGCCTGAGGCCACCCCCGCCGGGCGGGATGCGGCGGCGCCGGCAGGCGCCGCGGCTGGTGGCGGGCATGGCGCAAGCGCCCCGGCACGCCCCAAGAAGGCACCTGCGGCAACGCGGCAAACGGCGATGGCATACGGCGATTGCTTATAATCGCCTTCAACTCACCGAATTGCCGCTCGCCCGGTCGCCTATGGAACCCAAACAGCAAGCCGGTCCCCGCCGCACCCGGGACCGCATCCTGGACGTCTCGCTACGCCTGTTCAACGAAGTCGGCGAACCCAACGTCACCACCACCACCATCGCGGAAGCGATGGAGATCAGCCCCGGCAATCTCTACTATCACTTCCGCAACAAGGACGACATCATCAACTCCATCTTCGTGCTGTTCGAGCAGGAGATGGAGCGCCGCCTCAAGATGCCGGCGGACCACAAGGCCACGCTGGACGAAAGCTGGGGCTACCTGCAGTACATGGCGGAATTCCTGTGGAACTACCGTTTCCTGTATCGCGACATCAACGACCTGCTGGCGCGCAACCGCATGCTTGAGACCAATTTCAAGCGCATCGTCGAGCAGAAGAAGCGCTTTGCGATGGAAATCTGCCGGCAGTTCCAGGAAGACGGCGAGATGGAGGCCACGCCCGAGCAGGTCGAGGCCATCTGCACCAACATCGTGGTGATCGCCACCTACTGGCTGTCGTTCCAGTTCGTCCAGCATCCGCGCCAGTACAACGACCCCGAGCAGATCCGTGGCTACCTGCACGGCGCCAGCTACCATATCTTCTCGATCCTGGCCCCTTACCTGCGCGGCAAGGCCCGCCAGGCATTCGACAAGCAGGCCCAGGAATACGCCGCCGCCAGGGCGGCGCAGACGGCAAAGGACAAAAAGTGAAATCGCTTTGTATTTATTGCGGCTCCAGCCCGGGCAACCGTCCCGAGTACGCCGACGCGGCGCGCGCCATGGGCAAGACCCTGGCCGAACGTGGCCTCGCGCTGGTGTACGGCGGGGGCAAGGTCGGGCTGATGGGCACCGTGGCCGACGCCGTGCTGGCGCACGGCGGCACCGCCATCGGCATCATTCCCGAGGCGCTGATGCAGAAAGAGGTCGGCCACCGCGGCCTGACCGAGCTGCACGTGGTGCGCAATATGCACGAACGCAAGCAGATGATGGCCGACCGCGCCGATGCCTTTATCGCCATGCCCGGCGGCGTCGGCACCTTCGAGGAACTGTTCGAGACCTTCACCTGGCTGCAACTGGGCTACCACGCCAAGCCGGTCGGTCTGCTCAATGTGGCTGGCTTCTATGATGGCATGCTCGGCTTCCTGCAGCATGCGGTCGACGAGGGCTTCCTGAAGCAGGTCCACAACGACCTGCTGCATGTGGCCCCCACGCCCGAGGGCATCCTCGACAAGCTCGGCAACGCGCCTCGCGTGCTGGTGGACAAATGGCAGGAGAAGCGCGGGCAGACCTGATGGCAACTGCCTGCCGCCGGGCCCGGCGTACCGGATCGAACTGGTGCGGCTGGCCCTGATGCCGGCGCGGTAACGCCGGCTGCCGGTCAGAACGACGATCCGGGCTCCCGCAGGAAAGCCGTCTCTGCCTCCGTGCTCTGCCGTCCCAGCAGGGCATTGCGATGCGGAAAGCGCCCGAAACGCGCGATCACCGCCCGGTGCTTGAGCGCCCAATCGACCTCGTCGACGCGGCCCCCGCTTTCGTCGCGCAGCGCCGTCATCAGCCGCACGGCCTCGTTCTGGTCGGCAAGCGATTCGGAATGCTCGAAGGGCATGTAGCAGAACATGCGGTGGAAGGGCGTGGGCAGCAGGCGATCGGCGCCGCTCGCCACCGTTTCCCGGGCCGTCTCGAGCGCCTGCGCGTCGGAAGCAAAACTGCGCGGGTCGCCACGAAAAATATTGCGCGGCATCTGGTCCAGCACCACGATGCGCGCGCAGGCGCCCAGCGGGCTTTGCGCCCAGCCGGCGTGCGCGCCGGCGTGCATGGCCTGCCACAGCGGCAGGAAGGCCTCGCGCATGCCGGCATCGAACGCTTCGGACTTGGTGAACCACTGCGCGCGCGTGGTGTCCCATCCGGCCGATGCGGGCGCGCCGAACCAGAAGTCCAGCACGCGCCTGGCGTCGGCAGTGGGAATCACGGCAGCTTGGGGGGTTGTGTTGGTCATTGGCGATCGGTGGGGGGCTGGAGCCGTGCGCCGGGTCATCAGCGCGGCACGTTGCGCATCCAGTCCGCGGTCTGGAACAAGGCCTGCATCAGGCGCATCTGCAGGTCTTCGGACAAGCCCACGTCCTGCATCGCCAGCGCCATGCAGCGCATCCACTGGTCGCGCTCGCTGGTGCCGATCTCGAACGGCAGGTGGCGCGCGCGCAGCCGCGGATGGCCAAAGCGCTCGATGAAATGATTGGGCCCACCCAGCCACCCGCACAGGAACCAGAACAGCTTGTCGCGCGAGCCATCCAGCGAGGCGGGATGCAGGGCGCGCAGGCCCTTGAACTCGGCCTCGAGGTCCATCAGGTCGTAGAAACGGTCCACCAGTTCGCGCACGCGCGCCTCGCCACCCACCAGTTCATAGGCAGTGCTCTCGGCGGTTGCGGAAGTGACGTCTTCAGGCTTGGATTCGGTACGCATAAGACACTCGGAAATACTCAGGGCGCGGGCTGCATGGCAAGCGGGCAAGACGCTCAGGTCTCGCGCAGGGTAGCCAGCGCCGGCTGCCTCAGCACCTCGCGCAAACCCAGCCAGCCGCCCGCGAAAGCGCACAGCATGCCAGAAAGCACGCCCGCCGGCACGATCCAGCCATTGAAGCGGTAGGGGAAATCGAACACGAACTGCGACAAACCCCAGCCCACCGCGCTCGCCCCCAGGCTGGCCAGCAGGCCAGCCAGCCCGCCCACCACCAGGAACTCGGCATATTGCGTCTGCCGCACCACGGCGGCGGAGGCACCCAGCGCCTTGAGCAGGCCGGCATCGCGCTTGCGTTCGTCGCGCGCGCCGGAGAGCGCCGCGTAGAGCACGGTCACGCCGGCCGCCAACGTGAACACGAACAGGAACTCGACCGCGGCGATGACCTGGTCGAGGATGTCCTGGATCTGGCGCAGGATCAGGTCGGTGTTGACCACCGTGATATTCGGGAAGGCCGAAACCAGCCGGTTGCCCAGCGCGGCCTGCGCGACGGGCAGGTGGAAGGCGGTGATGTAGGTCTCCGGCAAGCCCTTCATGGCGGCTGGCGGCAGGATCACGAAGAAGTTCACCCGCATCGAACCCCAGTCGAGCTTGCGCAGTGAAGTGACCGGCGCCTCCACCGACTGGCCCGCCACGTCGAAGCGCAACGTATCCCCCAGCCGGATCCCCAGCGTCTTGGCAATGCCCTCCTCCACCGATGCCCCGGCCTTGCCCCCGCCAAGCCAGTGGCCCGCGACCACGCGGTTGCCGGCCGGCAGCGCATCGGTGTAGGACAGGTTGAACTCGCGCTCGACCAGGTTGCGGGCGCGGCCATCGGGATAGCGCTCGGCCCGCACCGGCTGGTTGTCGATATGCGTCAGGCGGCCGCGCACCATCGGGTACAGCAGGTCTTTGATGCCGGCGTGCGCGAGCATGCCGGCCAGCGGCGCGCGCTGGTCCGGCTGGATATTGATGATGAAACGGTTGGGCGCATCCGCCGGCGTGGCGTTGCGCCAGGAGGCGATCAGGTCGTTGCGGGTCATGCCGAGCAGCAGCAGCGCCATCAGACCCACCGCCAGCGCAACCGTCTGCAGCACCGTGACGGCGCGGCGCCGCTCCAGCACCGCCAGCGCAAAGCGCCAGCCCACGCGGCCGCGCGCCAGGCGCCGGCCGCGCATCAGGCGTGCCAGCAGGCTCAGCAAGCCCAGCGCCAGCAGCGCGAACAGGGCCCCGGCGGCAAGAAAGCCACCCGCGGTGGTCAAGCCCAGCTTGAGATCGCGCGCAGCCACCAGCAGCAGCGCCACGAAGGCGCCCAGGCCCAGCCCGTAGGCGACCCAGGTGGAGACCGGCGGCGCGCCGATATCGCGTCGCAGCACACGCAGCGGCGGCACCCGGGTCAGCGCCAGCAGCGGCGGCAGGGCAAAGCCTGCCAGCAGCACGACGCCGGCCAGCAAGCCCACCAGGGCAGGCAAGGCGGACGGCTGCGGCAGCGTCACGGTCAGCAGGCTGCCCAGCGATAGCAGCAGGCCATAGTGCGCCAGATAGCCCAGCGCCACGCCGGCCACCGCCCCACCGATGCCCAGCAACAGGAACTCCAGCCCAAAGGCGAGCAGGATCTCGCGGCGCGACAGGCCCATGCACTTGTAGACCGCGCAGGCATCGGTATGGCGCTGCATATAGCGGCGTGCCGACATGGCGATGGCCACCGCGGCGATCATCGACGACAGGACCGCCACCAGCGACAGGAAGCGCTCGGCGCGATCCAGCGTGGCGCGCATTTGCGGCTGGCCGGATTCCAGCGACTCGACGCGGGTATTGCGCAGGGCCCGCTTGTCGATTTCGGCCTCCGCCCACTTCTGGTAGGCCTGCGCGGCAGCGTCGGGGCCGGCCACCAGCAAGCGGTAGGTGACACGGCTGCCCCAGCCCACCAGCCCGGTGGATTCCAGGTCCGACAAGGGCAGCATCACGCGCGGCGCGAAATTCATGAAGCCGGCGCCGCGGTCCATTTCCTGGGTGATGATGCGCTCGATGCGAAAGCCGCGGCTGCCCAGCTGGATGGTGTCCCCCACGGACACCCCGAGCGAATCCAGCAAGGCCGCGTCCACCCACACCGTGCCCGCGGCCGGAATGCCGGTGGCGGCGATTTCCGGCGCGCCGGGCGCGGCGGTAACCTTGAGCTGCCCGCGCAAGGGATAACCGGGCGCGACGGCCTTCAGCGCGGCCAGTTGCGAGGCGGCGTCGGACTTGCCTTGCGGTCCTGCCGTGCCCGGCACATGCACGGTCGCCATGCTGGGAAAGGTAACCGTCTGCGTCGTGGCCAGCCCAGCCTGAGCGGCGTGGCCGGCAAATACCGCGTCGAACGGCTGGTCGGACACCAGCAGCACGTCGGAGGCGATCATCTGGCGCGCGTCTCGCTCCAGACCCAGGCGCATACGGTCGGCGAGAAAGCCCACGCTGCTGAGCGACGCCACGGCCAGTACCAGTGCGAACAGGAGCAGACCCAGCTCACCGGCACGCCAGTCGCGCCGCGCCATGCGCAGGGCCTGGCGCCAGGGCGAGAAGCGTGCCGGCCCCCTGCGCCGGGCGGCGCCGGCCGGCGCTGCGGCGTCGTTGTCCGATGCGGACTGGGAGGCGGACTGCGAGGCGCGTTCTGAAGGCATTGATTTCTTATCCGTGCATGCGTTGCTGCAGCCTGCCTGGCAGGCTGCGTGCGGGTAATCGGTAAATCCTGCTGAATCCACGCAGGGCCCCGGCATATTGCCGGATATCGCCTGGGCAGCGGCGATCGTGGGCGCGCTAGCGCCTGGGCTGGCGCTGGCGGGCTGGCGGCAAGGCGGCCTCCGAACGCTTGCGCAGGGCATCCCGCAAGCGCCGCACGCCGCGCCACAACTTCGGCAGCAGCCATGCCGCCACCAGCAGCAGCAAGAGCAGTACCGCCAGGAACACTACCGGCAGGAAGAATGCCAGCAGCAATCCGCTACTGGCTGCCACGTCCTCGCTCAGTGAGGCCACCCAATTCGAAAACGGCTCCGGAGACACATTGATCAGCGCGCGGGTGCCTGCCTTGGCGGCGTGGGCGGTGCCGGCCAGGGTGCCGCCCACCAGTCCGGCGGCGACCACCCATTGCGGATCGAGTTGCCCGAACGCCGCGGCCGCCAGGATCGCGCCGGCGGGAATGCGGATAAAGGTCTGGATGCTGTCCCAGAAGGAGTCGAAGCCAGGTACCTTGTCGGCCACGAATTCGGCCAGCGCCAGTACCGCGGCCAGCGCGATCACCCACCACGACTCCAGCGCATGCAGGCCGGGCGGCAGGTGCAGCCAGCCAGCGCGGCCCAGCGCGCCGGCGGTGAATACAGCCAGGTAAAGGCGAAATCCGCTGGTCCAGGACAAGCCCGCGGCCAGTGCGGCCGTTTCTAGCATGGCGCTCCTTGCAAGGTCAGGCTGGCGGGCACGCGGCCTGCCGATGCAAGCAGTGTAATACGGGGCCGCCCGGAAGGCCGGGCGTGGCTTGCGGCATGGCGTGCGGCGAACGCAAATACCGTTTCGCCGGCGCTTGCAGGCGCCCTGTCCCTAGCTGCCTTCCTTGCCGTCCGGGCCATACCAGGGCAAGGCCTCCTGCGGCGTGAGTATCCCATCCGGCTGCGCCATGATGTACCCCGGCAGCGCCTCGATGCGGCGCGCGAAAGCGGGATCCGCAATCAGCGCCAGCAGCGCGTGCGCCCAGGGCGCCAACTGGTCATTCTTGCGCAGCGCCAGGAAATACGCCTCGCGCGTGAGCGGCACGAAAGCCAGGCCGTGGGCTTCGGCGTTCATGCGCAGGCCGAAGCCGGCCTCGGCGCGGCCGGCGTGCACCGCTTCCGCCACTTTCTCGTTGCTGAATTCGGGGGTTTCGTAGCCGACGATCTGGTCCGGAAAAAGACCGTTCGTCGCCAGCAACTGATCGAACAGCATGCGCGTGCCGGAACTGCGCTGCCGGTTGACGAAGCGCGCCCGGGTGCGCGCCAGATCGCGCAGGTCGCGAATCTCGCGGGCCAGGCCAGGCGTGACGATCAGGCCCTGCTCGCGCCAGGCCAGCCGGATCAGCCGCACGCCGACGGGCCGCAGCCATTTGCGCAGGGTCACATGGGCCACCGAGCCCGCGGTCTGGATCGGCGAAACGTAGAAGCCAGCCAGTTCGGACTGCCGCTCCTGCAGGCAGATCAGGCCTTCCACGCTGCCGCAGAACACCGTATCGAGATGGAGCCCGGCCGGCTGGCCGTGCAGCGCGCCTGCCAGCACCTCCATGGCGGGATCGTGGCTGCCGGAAAAGCGGATGCGGGTCTGGGGCTGGGCCGCGTCGTCGAGATCGGCCAGAAAGTCCACCATGGCCTTTTGCACGATGGGATCGATGGACTCGCGCAGGCGCCCTTCCGCGCGCAGCAGGCGCTCGCCGAACAAGGTCAGCGACGCGCCGCGGCCTCGCTCCATATCGAGCATATTGCGCCCGAGCATTTCCTCCCATGCGCGCATCACGCCCCAGGCATGGCGGTAGGACAGCCCGATCTCGCGCGCCGCGCGATGCAGGGAGCCGGTCTCGCGCACGGCCTTGAGCAATTGGAACACCTTGCCGTTGGAGCGCGGATTATCGTCCGCGGCTACCACCGGGAACAGGTCAAAGCGGAATGTCATATGCAACGCTTTTCATATTTACTTCGGAGATATGGGGCATCGACAACGTAAAGCCTTGATTTTCTCGTTCTCCGCCGCATTCTCACCGATGCCATGAGTTTATGGCAATTATGTTTATAAAAGCATAAGACAAGGATAATCACCGCTGCTCATCGCATAATGGGCGAATTAAGCGGCGTGGACTTATTGCGGGGCAAGATGGAAAGATGGGGGGACGAATTCGTCGCCGCCGGCCATGGGTGTCAACCGCCGCGACATAACGTGACGTACAACGACTTCGTGGGGTCGGGCCGGCCAGGCTCAAGGGTGACAAGGACGTCATGGCCGGTGTCCAATTCATCTCGCACGACGACAACGCCGGCGCCGGCGCGATGGAAAAAGACGGAACGAAGCAGGCCGGCGCTGTTCTTCCCGGGCGATAAGGGCAAGCAGGCCGGGAAAAAGCGGGGTGCGAAGTGTAAGGCTCAGCCCGCTCAGGGTTGCGCCTCTCCCACCCTCGGCAACTGCGGCAACACCGGCAACTCCCCCGCCACTTCCGCGATCATGCGCCGCAGCCACATCACGTCCGGCGCTGCGTGGCAGCGCTCGTGCCAGAGTTGGTAGAACCGCATGCGCGGAAAGGCCACCGGCGAAGGCACCATCTTCAGCGGCAGGTATTGCGCGTAATGCGCGGCGAACTGCCGTCCGGTGGTGAACACCATGTCGGTCTTCATCAGCACGTAGGGCACCAGCCCGAAGTACGGCAGCGTGACCTGGATATTGCGCTTATAGCCCTGCTCGGCCAGCGCCTGGTCGATCATGCTGCGCTGCATCGAGGCATACGGCGCGGGCGCCAGGTGCGGCATCTCCAGGTAATGCTTGAGCGTGAGCCCCTTGCGCGCCAGCGGGTGCTGGGCGCCCAGCATGCACACCACCTCGTCGTCGAACAGCGGCGAGATATGCAGGTGCTCGGGCGGCGACAGCCAGTTGCCGACCACGATGTCCAGTTGCCCCTGCTCCAGGCTCTCCAGGAAATCGCTGGACGAGGTCATCGGGTGCACGAACAGCTTGGCGCCGGGCGCCAGCCTGCGCACCCGCTCGACGATATTGGGCAGGAAAAAGGCGTCCAGGTAGTCGGGCGCGCCCAGGTGGAAGGTGCGGGTGGTGGTGGCCGGGTCGAAATGCTGGGGCGGACGGGCAATGCGATCCATCGCCGCCAGGCTCTGCTCGGCCAGTTGCAGCAGTTCGCGCCCGCGCTCGGTCGGCACCATGCCGCTCTTGCCGCGCACCAGGATGGCGTCGCCGGTGATCTCCCGCAGGCGCTTGAGCGTATTGCTGATGGCCGGCTGCGACTGGCCGAGCCGAACCGCGGTGCGGGTCACGCTCTGCTCGGTCAGCAGCGTGTGCAGCACCCGCAGCAAATAGGTGTCGAGATGGTCGCGTCCATGCATGGCGAGGGGGCGCCAGGCGCGCATGGCGACCGGTGGCGTGGGGGATGGGAACGGCGCATAGTGTATGTCAGGCACCCCGTCATCGGTCAAATCCGGCCGTCACTCTCCTTGCCGGCCGCGCAACGCTCTCCCCCCTTGATGGGGCATATCACCTGGGCCGAATATTGCATCACCGGCACCAGTGCTATGTTAGTCCCCATCATAAAGAGAGAACACGCCATGGAGACGCAAACCATCCGCTTTTACCACCGCGGCAAGGTCCAGGAGATCGCCGACGCCCCCGTGACCCGTACCGTGCTGCAGTACCTGCGCGAGGACGCGCGCTGCACAGGCACCAAGGAGGGCTGTGCCGAAGGCGATTGCGGCGCCTGCACCGTGGTGCTGGGCGAACTGCGCGAGGACGGCGAGGTCGAGTTCAAGGCGGTCAATTCCTGCATCCAGTTCCTGCCCACGCTGGACGGCCGCGCGCTGATCACCGTGGAAGACCTGCGCCAGGCCGATGGCGCGCTGCACCCGGTCCAGCAGGCGATGGTGGAATGCCATGGCTCCCAGTGCGGCTTCTGCACCCCCGGCTTCGTGATGTCGCTGTGGGCGCTCTACCAGCAGAACGCCGAGGACGCCGGCACCGGCCGCGCGCCGGCCCGCGCTACCATCTGCGATGCGCTCACCGGCAACCTGTGCCGCTGCACCGGTTACCGCCCCATCATCGAGGCCGGCCAGCGCATGATGGCGCTGCCGGCGCCGCAGGCCAGCAAGCTCGAGCCGCGCCGGATCGCCGACACGCTGCGCTCGCTGCAACGCGAAGCTACCTTCCACTACAGTTTCGACGGCCAGCACTTCTACGCGCCGCGCACGGCGTCTGCCTTTGCCGCCATCAAGGCAGCCGAGCCGGGCGTGCGCATCCTGGCCGGCAGCACCGACGTGGGCCTGTGGGTGACCAAGCAGTTCCGCGAACTCGGCAACCTGCTGTACGTGGGCCAGGTCGCCGGCCTGAACAGCATCGGACAGGTCGACGGCGCTATGGAAATCGGTGCGGCAGTCTCGCTTGAGCGCGCCTACGCGGCGCTCAATGCCGTGCACCCCGCGCTGGAAGAACTGTGGAAACGCTTTGCCTCGCTGCCGATCCGCAACGCCGGCACGCTCGGCGGCAATATCGCCAACGGCTCGCCGATCGGCGATTCCATGCCCGCGCTGATCGCGCTTGGCACCGAAGTGGTGCTGCAGCGCGGCGAAACGCGCCGCACCCTGCCGCTTGAGGACCTTTACCTGGCTTACCAGAAGACCGCGATGGCCGAGGGCGAGTTCGTCGCGGCGCTGCGCGTGCCGCTGGCGGGACCGCAGCACTTCCGCACCTACAAGCTGTCAAAACGTTTCGACGAAGACATCTCCGCGGTGTGCGCCGCTTTTGCCGTGACGGTGGAAGATGGCGTGATCCGGCAGGCACGGGTTGCCTTCGGCGGCATGGCCGCCACACCCAAGCGCGGCGCGCGCACCGAAGCCGCGCTGGTGGGCCAGCCCTGGACCGAAGCCACCGCCCGCGCCGCCATGGGCGAACTGGCGCAGGACTTCACGCCACTCACCGATATGCGCGCCACCGCAGCCTACCGCAGCCGCGGCGCCGCCAACCTGCTGTACCGCTTCTGGCTGGAAACGCGCGCCGGCGCGCTGCCCGCCGCCGCCGTCAATGTCCGCGCCATCGGCGCGGGCCGGACCGCCGCCACCGCCACCGCCACCGCATAAGGAGAGATCGGCATGAACAAGCAAACCGAACCCTTCCTGTTCGACGCCGGGATCGAGGCCAGGGCCGCCGTCTCCACGCCGCAGGTTGGCATCTCGCGCCCGCATGAATCCGCCCACCTGCATGTGGCGGGCACGGCCACCTATACCGACGACATTCCCGAGCTGGCCGGCACGCTGCACGCCGCGCTCGGCATGAGCGCGCGGGCCCATGCCCGCATCAAGGCCATTTCGCTCGACCAGGTGCGGGCCGCGCCGGGCGTGGTCGCCGTGCTGACCGCCGAGGACATCCCCGCCGCCAACGACTGCGGCCCGATCATCCACGACGACCCCATCCTCGCCAACGGCCTGGTGCAGTTCATCGGCCAGCCGGTGTTCGTGGTGGTGGCCACCTCGCACGATGCCGCGCGCCGTGCGGCACGCCTGGGCGCGATCGAATATGAAGACCTGCCGCCCGTGCTGTCGCCCGAGGCGGCGCACCAGGCCGGCAGCTACGTGCTGCCGCCGATGCACCTGACGCGCGGCGAGCCGGCCAGCCATATTGCCGCCGCCGTCCATCGCGACAGGGGCAATATCCGCCTGGGCGGCCAGGAGCAGTTCTACCTGGAAGGCCAGATCGCCTACGCCGCGCCCAAGGAAAACGACGGCATGCACGTGTGGTGCTCGACCCAGCATCCCACTGAAATGCAGCACGCTGTCGCACATATGCTGGGCTGGCACGCGCATCAGGTGCTGGTCGAATGCCGCCGCATGGGCGGCGGCTTCGGCGGCAAGGAATCCCAGTCGGCCATGTTCGCCTGCTGCGCCGCGCTGGCTGCCTGGAAGCTGCTGTGCCCGGTCAAGCTGCGTCCGGACCGCGACGACGACATGATGATCACCGGCAAGCGCCACGACTTCGTCTTCAACTACGAAGTCGGCCACGATGCCGAGGGCCGTCTCGACGGCGTGGCGGTGGAAATGGTCTCGCGCGCCGGTTTCTCGGCCGACCTGTCCGGCCCGGTGATGACCCGCGCTATCTGCCACTTCGACAACGCCTACTGGCTGCCGAATGTGAAGATCGACGGCTATTGCGGCAAGACCAACACGCAGAGCAATACCGCCTTCCGCGGCTTCGGCGGCCCGCAGGGCGCCTTCGCCATCGAGTACATCCTCGACAACGTGGCGCGCACCGTGGGCCGCGATTCGCTCGACGTGCGCCGCGCCAACCTGTACGGCAAGGCCGAGCGCAACGTCACACCCTACGGCCAGACCGTGGAAGACAACGTCATCCACGAACTGCTCGACGAACTCGAGGCCAGCAGCGCCTACCGCGAGCGCCGCGCGGCCACGCGTGCGTTCAATGCAGGCAGCCCGGTGCTGAAGAAAGGCATCGCCATCACGCCGGTGAAGTTCGGTATCTCCTTCAACGTCGCGCACTTCAACCAGGCCGGCGCGCTGGTGCACGTGTACAACGACGGCTCGGTGCTGGTGAACCATGGCGGCACCGAGATGGGCCAGGGCCTGAACACCAAGGTGGCGATGGTGGTAGCGCACGAACTCGGCATCCGCCTGGAGCGCGTGCGTGTGACCGCCACCGACACCAGCAAGGTGGCCAATACCTCGGCCACCGCCGCCTCCACCGGCACCGACCTGAACGGCAAGGCCGCCCAGGACGCCGCGCGCCAGATCCGCGAGCGCCTGGCCGCCTTCGCCGCGCGCCAGGCCGGCGTGGATGCGGACAGCGTGCAGTTCGGCGACGACCTGATCGTCGCCGGCGAACTGCGCCTGGACTTCAGCGACCTGGCGCGCCAGGCCTATGTGGCGCGCGTGCAGTTGTGGTCCGACGGTTTCTACACCACACCCAAGCTTTACTGGGATCAGTCCAGGCTGCAGGGGCGGCCGTTCTACTACTACGCCTACGGTGCGGCCTGCTCCGAGGTACTGGTGGACACGCTCACCGGCGAATGGCGCCTGCTGCGCGCCGACGTGCTGCATGATGCCGGCCGCTCGCTGAACCCGGCCATCGACATCGGCCAGGTGGAAGGCGGCTTTATCCAGGGCATGGGCTGGCTGACCACCGAGGAACTCTGGTGGAACAGGGACGGCAAGCTGATGACGCATGCCCCTTCCACCTACAAGATCCCGACGGTCAACGACTGTCCGGAGGATTTCCACGTGCGGTTGTTCGAGAACGACAACGCGGAAGACAGCATCCATCGCTCCAAGGCGGTGGGCGAGCCTCCGCTGCTGCTGCCGTTCTCGGTGTTCTTCGCGATCCGCGATGCGGTGGCCAGCGTGGGAGATTACAAGATGAATCCACCGCTGGTGGCGCCGGCTACCAGCGAGGCGATTCTGGATGCGGTGGATGCCATGCGGGCAACTGCGCCGGTGGTGCAGTGAGGCGAGGCGGCTGACGACAGCGCCTCCCGTCCGCCGCCATCGCTGAAGACCGCAACGAATCGACGACGTAAGGCGCTTCAAAGAAGCACAGCATCAACCCCAAAAGGCACCACCATGCAGGACGCTCCTCTCAAACCCTTCCGCTTCGCCGACGCCACCCGCCTGGTGCGTGCCGGCGTGCCGGTGGCGATGGTCACCATCGCCGAGGTGAAAGGCTCGGCCCCGCGCGAGCCGGGCGTGCGCATGCTGGTGACGGCCGACGATCTGGTTGGCACGGTCGGCGGCGGGCACCTGGAATGGCGCGGCATGGAGATCGCGCGCACGATGCTGGCCGAGGACGGCGCCACGCGGCAAATCGTGCGCATCCCGCTGGGGCCGGCACTGGGGCAATGCTGCGGCGGCGTAGTGCAACTTGCCTTCGAAGTCTTGAGCGAAGCCGACCTGCCGTGGCTGGACGCGGTGCAAGCGGCCTTCGCCGCCGGACGCGCGCTGACGCGCACGGTGCCGCCGGCAGGCCCGGTGCGGCACGCCGCGGCACAGGCACTGACGCCTTCGGTGGCCTTGCGCAGGGACGGCAGCTGGACCGACATCATGGTGCCCGACGAATTGCATGTGGTGCTGTTTGGCGCCGGCCACGTCGGCCATGCGCTGGTCAAGGTGCTGGCCAACCTGCCCTGCCGCGTGCACTGGGTGGACGAGCGTGACACCTTGTTCCCGCCCGGCCTGCCGGACAACGTTGTCGCGGAAGCGACCGATACGGCCGAGGCCGTGGTCGACGACGCACCCGCCGGCAGCTACTTCCTGGTGATGACGCACAGCCATGCGCTGGACCAGACGCTGTGCGAGCGCATCCTGCGGCGCAATGATTTTGCCTATTTCGGCCTGATCGGTTCCAGGACCAAGCGCGCGCGCTTCGAGCATCGCATGGCGGAAAAAGGAATTGACCCTGCCCGCTTTGCGGAAATGACGTGCCCGATGGGCGTCTCCGGCATCACGGACAAAGCTCCGGCTATGATTGCGGTTGCCATCGTCGCGCAACTGCTGCAGGTTCGCGACCAGCGCCTCGCCCACCTGGGCGCGCTGGCCGCCGGCCGCGGCAGCCAAGCGACGGACACGACGCAAACCAAGACCGCAAAAGGAACCCCATGACGCTCGATGCCGCGCTAGCAGACCGTATCCGCCAAACGCCGAAAGCGGAACTGCACGTCCATATCGAAGGCACGCTCGAGCCCGAGCTGATTTTCCGGCTGGCCCAGCACAATCAGGTCAAGCTGCCCTACGCCAGCGTGGAGGCACTGCGTGAAGCCTATGCCTTTACCGACCTGCAATCCTTCCTCGATATCTATTACGCCGGCGCCAGCGTGCTGCTGACCGAGGAAGATTTCTTCGACATGACGATGGCCTACGTGCAGCGCGCCGTCGCCGACAACGTCCGCCACGCGGAGATCTTCTTCGATCCGCAGACGCACACCGCGCGCGGCGTGCCGATCAGCGTGGTGATCGACGGCATCTCCGACGCGCTGGCCCAGGCCCGCACGCAATACGATTTTTCCAGCAGCCTGATCCTCTGCTTCCTGCGCCACCTGTCCGAGGAAGACGCCTTCGCCACGCTGGAAGCCGCGCTGCCCTACCGCGACCGCTTCGTCGGCGTGGGGCTGGATTCTTCCGAGCAAGGCAACCCGCCGGAGAAATTCGCCCGCGTCTTCGCCCGCGCCCGCGAGCTTGGCCTGCACCTGGTGGCGCATGCCGGCGAGGAAGGCCCGGCGCAGTACGTCACCGACGCACTCGACATCCTGAAAGTGGAGCGCATCGACCACGGAGTGCGCGCCATCGACGACGCGGCGCTGGTCGAACGCCTGGCACGCGAGCGCGTGGCGCTGACCGTGTGCCCGCTCTCCAACCAGAAGCTCAAGGTCTATCCCGACCTGCGCGACCACTCTCTCAAGCGCCTGCTCGACGCCGGCGTGGCAGTGACACTGCACTCGGACGACCCCGCCTATTTCGGCGGCTATATGAACGCCAACTGGGAAGCCACCTTCGACGCCCTGCCGCTGACCGCGGACGATGGCCACAAGCTGGCCCGCAACAGTTTCGAGGCGGCCTTCCTGCCCGCCACGCAAAAGGCCGCCTTCCTCGCCGAAGTCGACCACTTCTGGCAATCCCCACTGCCCGCCACGGCCTCCACGGCCTGACGCGCGGCGCACACCAAGATGCCGGCGCGCCACGCGCGCCGGCGCACGACGAGACATGGATATGACGACCACGCCCCCCACCCAGTCCATCACCCGCGCCATCCGTGGCCGCGTGCTGCACTTCCTGCGCGATCCGCAGTTTCATGACGACGCGTACCAGTATTGGGAAGACGGGGTGCTGATCGTCACCGCCGGGCATATCGCCGCGGCCGGCGACTATACCGCGCTGGCCGCGCAGATCCCCGCCGGGGCCGAGGTGATCGACCACCGTGGCAAGCTGATCCTGCCCGGCTTTATCGACACCCATGTGCATTACCCGCAGACCGACATCATCGCCTCGCCCTCGCCCGGCCTGCTGCACTGGCTCGAGACCTACACCTTCCCCGAGGAACGCCGCTTTGCCGAGCCGGAGTACGCGGCCGCGGTGGCCGGCTTCTTCGCCGACGAACTGCTGCGCAACGGCACCACCAGCGCGGTAGCCTGGAGCACCGTGCATACGGCGTCGGCCGACGCGCTCTTCGCCGAAGCCGACCGCCGCAACCTGCGCCTGGTGACGGGCAAGGTGCTGATGGACCGCAACTGCCCCGAGTTCCTGCGCGACACCGCCGAATCCGGCGCACGCGACTCGGCCGACCTGATCTCGCGCTGGCACGGCAAGAACCGCCTGTCGTATGCCATCACGCCGCGCTTCGCGCCCACCTCCAGCGACGCGCAGCTGGCCGCCTGCGGCGAACTGGCCAGGGCCTACCCGGACGCCTTCATCCAGACCCACGTGGCGGAAAACCGCGACGAAGTGAAGTGGGTGGCCGAGCTGTTCCCGCAAGCGCGCAGCTATCTGGACATCTATGACCACTATGGCCTGCTGCGTCCGGGCGCGCTCTACGGCCACGCCATCTACCTGGACCAGGATGACCGCAAGCGCCTGGCCGACAGCGGCGCCGCGGTGGCGCACTGCCCCACCTCCAACCTGTTCCTGGGCAGCGGCTTCTACGACTTCCACCAGTCCGACGCCCATCGCCTCAACGTAACGCTGGCCACCGACGTGGGCGGCGGCACCTCGTTCTCGATGCTGCGCACCATGAACGCCGCGCACAAGGTGGCCCGCATGGGCGGCTATCACCTGAGCGCGCTGCGCATGTTCTACCTGGCCACCCGCGCCGCGGCGGACGCACTGGGCTGGAGCGAGCGCGTGGGCAGCTTCACGCCCGGCTGCGAGGCCGATTTCATCGTGCTCGACCCGCAAGCCACGCCGCTCATCGCCCGCCGCAGCGAGCGCTCGGAAACCCTGGAAGAACAACTGTTCGCCTTCGCCATGCTGGGTGACGACCGCGTCATCGGCAACGTCTATGTGATGGGCGAGGCAGCCGGCGCGTCGGCTCCCGCCGCGCACTAAGCGCCCTGCCCCGGGGACTTGCCCGCCTCTCTCGCCATGCTGGGGATGCACCATGTGTACGGTGCATCACTCGCAGCCGGCCGCGCCACGGCGGCTTGACCCCGATCAACACCCCTGTCACGCAAGCCTTCTAAGCTGTCGCAACCTTGGCCCCATTGCGGCCTGCGCCGTCTTATCGTCCTATCCCGCGCTCATCCCGCGTTCGACAACTGAAGGTTTTTGCATGATTGCCACGCAGCAAGCCCCTGTACCGGAGCCTATTTCCCCCGACGTGCCACTGCCCTCGCGCAAGATCATCCGGGGCTGGCTGATCCCGCTGGCCGAGCGCAGCACGCCGCGCGCGCTGGTGCTGTTCGCGCTGGACACCGCGCTGTTCCTGGCCACCCTGGCCGGTGTCGTGCTGTTCTCGCACTGGCTCGCCAAGCTGGCCGCGAGCCTGGCGATGGGCATCATCATCGCCCGCCTGTTCATCATCGGCCACGATGCCTGCCACCAGAGCCTGACGCCCCGTCGCCGCCTCAACAAATGGCTGGGACGGCTGACCTTCCTGCCGTCGCTGACGCCTTACAGCCTGTGGGAAGTCGGCCATAACGTGGTGCACCACGGATACTCCAACCTCAAGGGCTTCGACTTCGTCTGGGCGCCCTACTCGCTCGAGGAATTCCAGGCGCTGCCGCGCTGGCGCCGCGCGCTGGAGCGCGTGTACCGCAACGGCTTCGGCGCGGGCCTGTATTACCTGCTCGAGATCTGGTGGTTCAAGATGTTCTTCCCCAGCCGCCGCCAGATGCCCACGCGCCGCGCCATCTTCCTGTGGGACTGCGCGCTGGTGGCCGCCTTCGGCGCGGCCTGGATCGGCGCACTGGTCTGGGCGGCGGCAGCCAGCGGCCAGTCGGTCGCGCTGCTGATCGGCCTGGGTTTCGTGCTGCCCTTCCTGGTATGGAATTTCACCGTGGGCTTCGTGCTCTACGTGCACCACACCCACACCAGCGTGGCCTGGTACGACACCAAGACGATGTGGGCGCGCGCCCAACCCTTCGTTTCCACCACCGTGCACCTGCGCTTCAGCTACGGCATCGGCGCCGCCCTGCACCACATCATGGAACACACCGCGCACCACGTGGACATGAGCGTGCCGCTGTACCGCCTCAAACGCGCCCAGGCACTGCTGGAGCATGCGCTGCCGGGCCGCATCATCATCCAGAACTTCAGCTGGCGCTGGTATTTCGACACCGCGCGCCGCTGCAAGCTGTACGACTTCAAGGCCCTGTGCTGGACCGACTTCCGCGGCCGCCAGACCAGCGATAACTCGCCGGTACCGGTCTGAACCACGCAACAGCACCCAACGGCGGCTATGGACGGCCGCCACCCGCCTTGGCTATAATGCGGGCTTCCATTGGGGAGTAGCCGCCTCGTTTTCGCCATCCACGCAATGTGGAGCAAGGAAAAAACGGGGGCGTACGTCAACAGACTTGACCGCTTGCGGTTATGGCGTGCGCAGCAACCGGAACGGGCTTGATGCCTGCTTCCAGCGCCTGGCGAGACCGATGACCTCACCTTTCTGGCCGGGCCGGGAAAGGTGTGCGTCATTGGCATCTCGCGATGCGGCGGCCCGGTTACCACCAAGAAATCAAATGGAAGCCTTCCTCGTCTCCACAGGCATCGTCGCCCTTGCAGAAATGGGCGACAAGACCCAGTTGCTGTCCCTCGTGCTCGCGGCGCGTTACCGCAAGCCCCTGCCGATCATTCTCGGCATCTTCATCGCCACCATCGTCAATCACGGTTTTGCCGGCGCCCTCGGCGGCTGGATCACGCATATGCTCGGCGCCGACGTATTGCGCTGGATCCTCGGCATCGGCTTCATCGCCATGGCCGGCTGGATGCTGATCCCCGACAAGCTGGACGACGCCGAACAGGCCAAGCCGGTCAAGGGCGCCATCGGCATTCTCGGCACCACCATCGTGGCCTTCTTCTTCGCCGAGATGGGCGACAAGACCCAGATCGCCACGGTGGCGCTGGCGGCACGCTTCAGCACCGAGGTCATTTCCGTGGTGGCAGGCACCACCTTCGGCATGATGCTGGCCAATGCGCCCGCCGTGGTGCTGGGCGACCGCTTCGCCAACAAGATGCCGATCGGCCTGGTGCACAAGATCGCCGCTGCCATCTTCCTGGCTCTGGGCGTGCTGGCGCTGCTTGGCGTGGGCGGCTGAGCCGGGCCCGGCCACGCATGGCCAGACAGGCCAGCAGGCCGCGGGGCTTTGTCGGCTGGGTGGCCGAGGCCTTCGGCCGCGTGGGCGGAAGCGGCGCCTGAACTTAGCGGCCCTTGTATCCAGCGTAATACTCAATTACAAAATGCCGCCCCGCTGCTGTCCCGGAATCCCGGCCGGGCGCCGTTAAGAAAGCTATCCGTTCGCACGGATCGCGCTGGCCGGTGCCGGCGCCTTTCACTACGCCCGATCGAAAACAAGAGGACAACAAAGATGGCAAGCAGCAAACCCCAGGCGCCCCAGCGCCGCCGCCTGCTCCGCGCCGCCCTGCCCGCCGTGGCTTCGCTGGCCCTGCTCGGGAGCCTGGCAGGCTGTGTAACCGAGCGCGTGGTAGTGCGCCAGCCCGCACCGCCGCCGCACGTGGTGGTGCGCAATATGCCGCTGCCGGTACATGAGGATCGCGGCCCCGCCCCCGCTGCTTATGGCTGGAACTGGGTACCGGGCCACTGGAAATGGGAAGGCAACGACTGGTTCTGGGTGCACGGACGCTGGGTACAGCAGCCAGTGCAGGCCATGCCACCCGTGATCGTCGAACAGATCACGGTAGCGCCCCCTGCTCCGCACGCCTTCTGGGTGCCCGGCCACTGGGTCTGGCGCTTCGAGGGCGGCGGCGGGTGGGCCTGGGTCAAGGGCGGCTGGCGCTCCTGAGGACGGCAGCCTGCACGGGAGGGCCGGGCACCGGGAGGCGCCCGGCCTGTTTCATTCCCGGTGCGGCGATGTCATTTGGACATCGCCTCCCCTCCCTCTCTTCCATCCCGATTTGGCTACCTGGGCCATCCGCTGGCGCATCGCCTCGGCCGAACCGATCTGGTGGAACAGCGGCCCGCCCGGCGCAAAGCTGTCAGCCGAGTCCAGCGGCCCCACCACCACCGGCTCGAAACCAGCATCGCGCACCAGTTGCGCCCCCATGCGCAAGGCCGCCGGGTCGTCGGCCGCGATCGGCACCGCAATCAGGCCCTCCGCACGGTGGTTATCCTGGGCGAAGTTCGCCGCTCCCATGAAATTGAAGGCACGAACGATGCGCGCTCCCGGCAGGTACTTCGCGGTGGTGATGCCGATCCCGTTGCTCGCCGCCTCCACCGCGACTTCGCCATCCCGCTCGCGGATGGCGTTGGTCGCATCCACCACGATCTTGCCGGCGAACAGACGGCCGTAGTCCGCCGAAATCTCCGGCAAGGCCTTGTAGGGAACGGCCAGGAAGATGACGTCGGCAAAGGCCAGCGCCTGTGTGACCGTCCCGGCCCGGGCCAGCGGCCCCAGTTTCTCGACCAGCGGCTGGAGTGCTTCGGGGTGACGCGACGAAAACAACACGGGATGCCCGGCCCGCACCCACAGTCCGCCAATCGTGCCGCCAATGCGCCCGGCACCGATCACCCCGATGGGCACCGCGCCGCCAGCGGGCCCCGCCTGCGCGCGCAGGCGGGCCGGCAGGATGCCCAGTGCCGCAGCAAGCAAGGCCCAGCCGGCGCCACCGGCAAGGAGGCGGCGGCGCCGGTCGATGGTTTCGGCGGTATCAAAGCGGGTGCGGATGGGATGGCCGGAGAACGGCATGACGGGCTCCTCGCTGCTGTGACCGGCACGCTGCAGTGCCAGATCAGCCTCGGCCGGCTTGTCCCGATTGGCCGCGGCGCCGGGGGCAATACCGGATCTGCCTTCAAACTCTAGGCGAAAAATGCAGCCCGCACCGCCGTGCCCCGCACCGCTTCGGCAGACTGCCGCCGGAGGCCGATGCAGGCGAATTTGGCGATGGCCTTGTCCTGCACTACAGTAAGTACCACTTGCATCACTCCACCGGCGGTTCCGGCATGCGCGGCCCCGCTCCTTTGCCCTGGTCTCCATGGAGCAGGTGATGGCCCCCGTCTCCCCCAGCTTTGGCAGATCCAGCCTGATGCAGGCCAGACAGCCGGCCTGGTTCCGGGTCACGCGCGGGAGCCTGCGGCGCAGCGCGGCCGGATGCGCCTGGCTGGCAATGGCCAGCAATGCCGGGGCGGCCGAAACGTCTCCGCCAGCGCCGGTGGACGAGGTGCATAACCTCAAGGAAGTCACCGTGGTCGCGCCCGCGCCGCTGCCGTCGTTCGCCATCCCCCGCGAGGCGTTCCCGGGCAATGTGCAGAGCGCCACCGACGCGGACATGGAACGCGCCAAGGCCGGCAACCTGTCCTCCTTCCTTGCGGAAACCATGGACGACGTCGTGCTCAACGATGCGCAGGGCAATCCCTTCCAGCAGGACATCCTGTACCGCGGCTACCGGCTCTCGTCCACGCTCGGCGCTCCCCAGGGCCTGTCGCTCTACCTGGACGGCGTGCGCCAGAATTCCGCGCTCGGCGACGTCGTCGACTGGGCAAGCATTCCGGAAGCCGCCATCAGCGCCATCACGCTGGTGCCGGGCAGCAATCCGCTGTACGGCCTGAACTCCCTCGGCGGCGCGCTGGCCCTGACCACCAAATCCGGCGAGACGCATCCTGGCGTGGAAGCCGACCTGAGCCTCGGCAGCCACGGCCGCGCGCGGCTGGATATCGGCGCCGGCAAGATGCTCGGCGATGGCTGGCATGCCTTCGTTGCCGGCACCGGCTTTCGCGAAGACGGCTGGCGCGACCTCTCCAGCAGCCAGCTCGGCAACCTCTTCGCCAAGGTGGGGCGCTCCACCACAGATACCCAGTGGAGCGTCAGCCTCCTGGGCAGCAGCAGCAAGCTGGCGGGCAATGGCCTGTTGCCCGACAGCATCTATGCGCAGCGGCGGCAGGCCATCTACTCCGCCCCCGACCTGACCCGCTCGCACGCCCTGCAACTGATCCTGAACGGCGCGCACCAGTTCAATGCCGAAGACCAGCTGGCGCTGACGCTCTACATGCGCCAGAGCCACGCCACCGCCGCGACCGGCGACGTCAGCGACGACTACCTGAGCTGGCTGCAGGGCTGCCAGGGCAATGCCGCAGGCGCCGGCTGCCGGCCCGGCGATGCGCCGGCCAGCGCCGTCTTCAATACGTCGACGGTAAGCACGCATGACTACGGCGTCTCCACGCAGTGGTCGCATTCCGGCGACGTCCATAACGCGGTGCTCGGCGCCGCGTTCGAGCTCAGCCGCGCGTCGTATCGCCAGGAGACGCAGGACGGCAGCTTCGACGCGCAGCGCGTGGCCATCGCGGAACCGGGCTCCACGCCCACCGCCAATGCCTCGCTCGATGGCCGTACCACCACCGCCAGCCTGTACGCTTCCGACACCATCAGGCTGCTGCCGCATACCTACCTCACCGCGAGCGCACGCTGGAACACCTCGCGCACGCATACGGTGCTGAGCTTGCCGAAGGCCTCCGACGAGCATTTCACGTTCTCGCGGCTCAATCCTTCGCTTGGCCTTTCGCACCAGTTGCTGAGCGGCCTCACCGTCTTCGCCTCGGGCTCGCAGGGCACCCGCATGCCCACCGCCATCGAACTCGGTTGCGCCGACCCGGCCAACGCCTGCCAGTTGCCTACGGGGCTGCAGGCGGATCCTTACCTGCGGCAGGTGGTTTCGCGCACCGTCGAGTTCGGCGGCCGCTGGAAAGCCAGCGATGCCACCGACCTGACGCTGGCGCTGTACCGCAGCGACAACCGCGACGACATCCTGTTCGAGCGATCGCCGGTCAGCCCGCTCGGCTACTTCACGAATTTTCCCAAGACCCGCAGCCAGGGGCTGGAACTCGGCCTGCGCCGCCGGCTGGGCCGGCTAACGCTGCGTGCCAGCTACAGCTACCTGCAGGCCACCTACCAGGCCGATGGCCAGATCCAGACGCCGTTCGCGGCGCCCGTCAACGTGCGCCCCGGCACGCGCATGGCCGGCGTGCCGTTGCATGGTTTCAAGCTCGGGGCAGACTGGCGCGCGACCGCATCCGTCACCCTGGGCGGAGCGATGACCGTGTCGTCCTCGCGCCCCGTCGCCGGCAACGAGGACGGCGCGCTGAGCGCGCAGGACCCGCGGCTTGCCCGCACCGCGGGCCTTGTGCTGTTCAACCTGCGGGCAAGCTGGCAGGTCGACCCGCACTGGCAACTCTATGCGCGCGTCGACAACGTGTTCGACCGCCGCTACGAAAGCTATGGCCATGCGGGTCTCAACGTATTTCCCGGCGGCACGCTGCTGCAGCCCGGCGCGACGGTGCCGACCGAGCGCTTTGTCGCGCCCGGCGCGCCGCGCCTGTTCCTGGTCGGCGTGCGCTACGAATGGGGCGGGCACTAGCGCGCCGGAAAGCCTTGGAAGATGGCGCGCCCTCGCCGAGAATGAATCGATCGGATCAAAAGCAGCGGCAAAGCTGACAACGGAGGCAGGCATGGCGGCAAGATGGACAGGTGGCAAACCCGGGCTCGCCATATTGGCATGCTGCGCGGGACTGGCCTGCGCGGCGCTCACAACCGGCTTGCGCGCCGCCACGGCCTATGTGTCGAGCGAGAGCGGCGGCATCGCGGTGATCGATCTCGACCGGCTCGAAGTCACGCGCACCCTGGATCCCGGCGGCAAGGGCCCGCGCGGCCTCGCCATCAGCGCGGACGGCAAATATCTGCTGACCGCCAACAAGGCCACCGGCGACCTCTCCGTCATCGACACCCGCGACGGGCAGGTGCTCCGGCGCGTGCCGATCGGCAAGAACCCGGAATTCGTGCGCGT
Organism: Cupriavidus sp. 96C5-1; assembly: GCF_057798855.1. Taxonomy (NCBI): domain Bacteria; kingdom Pseudomonadati; phylum Pseudomonadota; class Betaproteobacteria; order Burkholderiales; family Burkholderiaceae; genus Cupriavidus; species Cupriavidus sp. 96C5-1. The sequence continues at coordinate 111,557 of NZ_JBYOJU010000031.1, forward strand.
CTCCGGCGGGCAGGCCTTCGTCACCTACGAGCCCGGCGAGCGCACGGGCGCGCCCGGCGCGGCGCCTGACGCGCCCGTACAGCCCAAGGCCGGGGACGACGCACCGGTCCCGGCGGAGATCGCCGTGATCGACCTCGCGCAGTGGCGCGTCACCCGCGCGATCCCGAGCGGACTGGAGACCGAAGGCATCGAGTTCTCCCCCGACGGGCGGCGGCTGCTGGTCACCAACGAAGGCGACGATACGATCTCGGTCTATGAGCGCGCGAGCGGCCGCCGCGTCGGCCTGCTGAAGGCGCCGCCGGGCTCGCGGCCGCGCGGCATCAAGGTGAGCCCGGACGGACGGCGCTACATCGTCACGCTGGAATCGGGCAATGCCTTCATCGTGCTCGATGCCGGGGACTACCGCATCCTGCAAACGGTGCCGACGCGCAACGGCCCCTACGGCGTCGCCTTCGACCGCGCCGGCAAGCGGCTCTTCATCGCCGCCTCGCGCGCGGACACGTTGCAGGTGTTCGATGCGAACAGCTACCAGAACATCGCCGACATCCCCACCGGGAAACGCTGCTGGCACTTCAGCTTCACGCCCGACGACACGCGCCTGCTGCTTGCCTGCGGCCGCTCCAATGCGGTGTATGTGGTGGACGCGCAGACCTACCGGCCGGTACGGCAGTTCGACGGGCTCGCATTGAGCTGGGGCGTGGTCACCTATCCCAAGAGTGCGGGCACGCTGGATGCGCCGTAAGCGCGCATCGGCGTACGTCGGCGACGCGCCGGAGGCAGTGCCTCAACGCGGCGTGCCGAGCAGGCCAAGCACGTTCGCCGCCCCGGCCTGCTCGGCAATGTCGCGCGCGGTCTTGCCGCGGTTGTCGCGCAACTCGGGCCTGGCGCCCTTGGCGAGCAGTAGCCGGACCGCATCGGCCTGGTCGTAGCCGGCCGCCCACATCAACGCGGTCAGTCCGTTGCCGTAAGTCGTGTTGACGTCGACGCCGGCCTCCAGCAACTGGCGCACCACGCCCGCGTGGCCCTGCCCGGCTGCATAGACCATGGCGGTCTTGTCGACGCGGTCGGTCGCGGCCAGCTCGGCATGCCGTGCCAGCAGCATCGCCACGATCTCCTCATAGCCGCCGAAGGCGGCGGCCATCAGCGGCGTCACGCCCTGCACGTTGGCCTGGTTGACGTTGGCGCCGTGTTCGAGCAGCGTGCGCGCCATCTCGGTCAGCCCGCGTTTGCTGGCGCTCAGCAGGGGCGTGTCGCCGATGCGGTTGCGCGTATCCACGGCCGCGCCTTGCTGCAGCGTGGCGCTCACCCCGGCGGTGTCGCCCGCCCTGGCGGCTGCCAGCAGGCGGGCATTGGGACTGATGTCGTCATCCGCCCTCGCCTGCGCGCACAGCATGCCGGCGCTGCACAACAGCACCGCAAGCCCCGCGCGCCATCCCGTGCCTGTGTTCATGTCGGTCTCCCGCCGTCTTCACCCTGGCGTACGTTGCCGGCCTCGTTCGCCGCGAGGCCATCGCCGCCTAAGTGTGGTGCGTAAGACGCGCAAATTCAAGGCGCGCGCATACGCGTGCTGCAGCGCGACATACGGGGTTCCTGCGGCGCAACGGCGCACGCCCCGTGCTTTTTGCCGGCGGGCGCGACGCGCGGTTGTTTTGCCGGCACTCTTACCTATACTGCTTGTGACCCCGGGCCGTCTGCTTGTGCGACAGCGCATGTGTTCGCCTCGGGAAAGCCGGGGCACGAAGAAAATGTCAAGAAAGGAGCTTCCCATGCTCTTGCCACGCAGCCTTTCCCGGTTGACCCTCCCCCTGCTATTCCTTGCCCTTGCGGCAGCCGTCGTGTCGGTGGCGACCGTTGCCTTCGGCGCGGAGGAAATCCAGGGCGGCGCCACCACCACGGGCGCACCCATGACCCGTTCCCTCCCGCCGGTCACGCAGGCGCAACTCGATGCCGCCGGCGGCAATGCCAACGACTGGCTGATTTCGAACGGCTCCTACGCCCAGTCCCGCTACTACCCGGGCAGCCAGATCAACACCAGGAACGTGTCGAAACTGAAGCCGGCCTTCCTGTTCCAGACCGCCGTGCTGGAATCGATGGAAACCGCGCCCGTCGTGATCGACGGCGTGATGTTCCTGACCACCTCGTACAACCACGTCTACGCGATCGACGCCGTGACCGGCAAGGAGTTCTGGCACTACAAGCACAAGATGGGGCCGATCACGACATTCTGCTGCGGGCCCAACAACCGGGGCGTCGCCGTCAGCGGCGGCCGCCTCTACATGGGCACGCTCGACGCCAAGCTGGTCGCGCTCGATGCCAAGACCGGCGCGCTGCTATGGGAAACACAGATCGCCGATCCGGAACTGGGCTACTCGGAAACCATGGCGCCGGTGGTGGTGGACGACAAGGTCCTGATCGGCACCAACGGCGGCGAGTACGGCATCCGCGGCTTCCTCAAGGCGTACAGCGCCACCGACGGCAAGCTGCTGTGGACCTTCTACACCATCCCCGAGAAAGGACATGAGGGCATCTGGGCGACGAAAGACGCGACCGGGCGCGACATGAAGCGCGACATCGCGGCCGAAAAGAAGCAATTGGCGGACAAGGGCGGCGACTTCTACAAAACCCTCGGCGGTGGCGTCTGGATGCCGCCGGCGATCGACCGCAAGAACCATATGGCGATCTTCGTGGTAGGCAATCCCTCGCCCGACCTGTATGGCGCCATCCGCCCCGGAGACAACCTCTACACCGATTCGATGGTGGCGGTCGACCTCGATACCGGTGCCTACAAGTGGCACTCGCAATTTATCGCCCATGACGTGTGGGACCTGGACGCCGCCAGCCCGCCGATCCTGGCCGACGTGCGCGACAAGAACGGCCAGATGATTCCCGGCGTGATCCACGGCGGCAAGACCGGCCATGTCTATGTGCATGACCGCCGCGACGGCCGCCTGATCCGCTTCTCGCAGGCCATGATCCCGCAGGAAGACATGTGGACCCTGCCGACGCCCAGCGGCGCGCGCATGCTGCCGGGCGCCAATGGCGGCGTGGAATGGTCACCGATGGCCTTCAGCCCGAAGACGCGGCTGGCCTATGCCGCCAACCTGCATCAGCCCATGACCTATCAGGTGGAAACCTCCCCCTATCCGGGCGGCAAGCTATGGCTGGGCGGCGCCTTCAAGACCATTCCGTCCGAAGCGCAGTGGGGCAAGCTCTCCGCGGTGAACATCGATACCGGCAAGGTGGTGTGGGATTACAAGACCGACCAACCCCTGATCGGCGGCGTGCTGGCTACTGCGGGCGGACTGGTGTTCAACGGCGAAGGCAACGGCCTGTTCCGGGCGTTCGACGCCAGCACCGGCAAGAAGCTGTGGGAATACCAGTGCGGCGCGGGCGTCAATGCGCCGGCGGTCTCCTACATGGTGGGCGGCAAGCAATATATCGCGGTAGCCGCCGGCGGCAATACGCAACTGGACTTCAAGCGCGGCAACAGCGTGCTGGTGTTCGCGCTGCAATAGGATCGAAAGGGTAGTCGGCGTGCGTAGTCCATCCGCCCGCGCCCGTTCCCGCCAGCCGGCGCTGGCGGGGCGGGCGTTCTTGCTGTGCGCGGCGCTGGCTGGCATCGCCGCCATCGCGCGCGCCGATCCCGAGGCCGGCAAGCGCAAGGCGGAGTCGTGCGTGGCCTGCCACGGGCCCATGGGCAACGCCGCCAATCCGCAGTATCCGGTGCTGGCCGGACAGACGGCGCGCTACATCTACCAGGAGCTGAAGGACTTCAAGGAAGGCCGGCGCAGCGACCCGATCATGACGCCGATGGCCGCGCCGCTATCGCGCGAGGACATGCTCGACCTGGGCGAGTACTTTGCCGCGCAAAAGCCCATTCCCTCGCAATTCAAGGCCGATGGACAAAAAGTGGAAGCCGGCAGGAAAAAGGCCGACGAAGTGCCTTGCACCATGTGCCATCTCGGCGGCTTCGCCGGGCAGAATGAAATTCCTCGCGTGGCCGGACAGCAGTACGCCTATATCGTCAAGCAGCTGGAAGACTTCCGCTCGCGCAAGCGCACCAACGACGCCGGCAGCATGACCAGCGTGGCGCGGGGCCTGTCCGATGCGGATATCCAGAACCTCGCCAACTACATTGCGAACCTGCAGTAGCGGCACCCCTGCGGTTCGCCATGCATGCCGGGCGAACAGAAAAAAAGGGGCATGCGCCCCGTTCAAACCCTCTGCGGTCCGGACCTCCGGCCGCAAACCGCGCGGCCACCGGACCGTCGATCACCGATGCCCGGTATCGGGCCCGCCCGCAAGGCGGGCCCAGGTGACCAGGGCGCGCGCATACGGTGCGGGCCCTGGCCAGGCAGCCCACCGGCGCAGATCAGTTGGTGGTCTTGGCGCCGCCCTCGAACCACTGGCCCAGCAGCGCCCGCTCGTCGTCCGTGATCTGCGTGACATTGCCGAGCGGCATGGCCTTCTGCTGCACCGCCTGCTGATAAATCAGCTGCGCGTGCGCCTTGATCTCGTCGGCGGTATCCAGCTTGATGCCCTTGGCCGCGCTCGGCATCAGCTTGGGCGCTGCGGCGTGGCACTGGATGCAGCGCGAGTTGATGACTTCCTGCACCTTGGTGAAGCTCACCTGCGTGGCCGCGCCGTCCTTGCTCGCCACGGCTTCACGCGGCTGGGGCGCGATCATCACCGCGACCACCGCCAGCACCGCCACACCCGCGGCGGGCCAGGCCACGTTGATCTTGCCCTTGTGCTTGAGGATGAAGAACTGGCGGATCAGCACGCCGGCCAGCATGATCAGCACCAGCGCGGCCCAGTTGTACTTGTAGCTGTAGGTCATGCTGTAGTGGTTCGACAGCATGGCGAACAGCACCGGCAACGTGAAGTAGGTGTTGTGCACGCTGCGCTGCTTGGCGTTCTTGCCATGCACCGGGTCCACTGGCTCGCCCGCACGCAGCGCGGCGACCACCTTGCGCTGCCCCGGGATGATCCACACCAGCACATTGGCGCTCATGATGGTAGCGATCATCGCGCCGGTCAGCAGGAACGCTGCGCGGCCCGAAAACACATGGCATGCCACGAACGCAGCCAGCGCCACGTAGATCGCCACCAGGATGCCGACGGTGCGGTCGCTCTTGCCGAACACGCGGCAGATGCAGTCATACACCACCCAGCCCACCCCGAGGTAGGAAAGGGCAAACCCGATCGCCGCGCCCGGAGACATGTCCATGACGTTCTTGTCGATCAGGAAGGTGCTGGCATTGAACAGGTACAGCACTACCAGCAGGCCGAAGCCCGTCATCCAGGTGGAATACGACTCCCAGTAGAACCAGTGCAGGTTCTCGGGCAGGGTCTTGGGCGCGGTCAGGTACTTCTGCGGATTGTAGAAGCCGCCGCCGTGCACCGCCCATAGCTCTCCACCCACGCCCTTCTCCTGCAGGTCGGGGTCTTCGGGCCGGGTCAGGCTGTTGTCGAGCCAGACGAAATAGAACGAGGAACCGATCCACGCGATCGCCGTGATGACGTGCACCCAGCGCAGCAGCAGATTGGCCCAGTCGAGGATATAGCCTTCCATGTCTTGTCTCCTTTATTTCCCGTTCCGCGCTCAGCTGCCGCGGTAGGTCGAGTACGACCAGGGAGAGACCAGCAGCGGCACGTGGTAGTGCGCGCTGGTATCGGCAATGCCGAAGCGCAGCGTCACCACGTCGAGGAAGGCTGGCTCGGGCAGCCTGGTGCCCTGTGCGCGGAAATAATCGCCGGCGCCGAATTCGAGTTCGTACACCCCGACCGCCATGGTGTCGCCTTCCAGCAGGGGCTGGTCGCAACGGCCATCGTGGTTGGTGACGACGGTCTTCAGCGTCTCCTTGAGATTGTCGACAATTTTATGCAGGGTAATCGACATGCCGGCGCCGGGCGTGCCGGATGCCGTGTCGAGTACATGAGTGGTCAAGCGTCCCATCCTGTTCTTCCTTAGGGCTTTGGGTTGTGAGAGGCGCCGCTGCCTTCACTAGCACCATTTGTGGGAATGGTGCCCGCTCGGTACGTATTTCTAACGCATCCCGGCGCTGGACTGGTGCAGGGCGACAATGCTTCGCACCGGTCCTTATGACAACTCGGGAATTACCCTGAGTTGTCGAAAACCTAGCTCGGTTTTGTTGACAATATTGAAGCCATAACCAAATAATTGTCAACAATTTTTGGGACGCGCCACCTGCTTCACCCCCTCTTCCGGCGGCGCGCCGTTTCCCTACTCACCGATACGCTGGTGCCAAGATGTCCAAGAGTCTCAAGCTGATCGCCGGTGCCGGCGACACCGCCGCCCCGACCGAAGTCAAGCCCGCCCGCAAGGGTTCCGTCGAGGAGCGCATGTATCACGAGATCTATGACGCGATCATGGAACACCGGCTGCCGCCGCGCACCAAGCTCACCGAGCACTCGCTGTGCGAAATCTATGCCACCGCGCGCCACACCGTGCGCAAGGTGCTGGCGCACCTGGCAGCCGACGGCATGGTCGATCTCGAGCCCAACCGCGGCGCGTTCATCGCCAGCCCCTCCACCGACGAGGCGCACGACATGTTCGAGCTGCGCCAGATGCTGGAGCGCGCCGTGCTGGAAAAGCTCGCCGCCATGCGCGACGTGAAGCGCGTGATCGCGCCGCTGCGCAAGATGGTGGAAGCGGAGCGCCAGGCCTTCCTTACCAATGAACGGCCCAAGTGGATCCGCCTGTCGGCGGAGTTCCATACCGCGCTGGCCGAGCTTTCCGGCAACGCGCTGCTGGTCACCATGATGCGGCGGCTGGTGTCGCGCACCACGCTGATGATCGCCAGCGTCGAAGCGCCGGGCAACAACGCCTGCTCCTTCGACGAGCACGAAGAGATTCTCGATGCACTGGAACAGGGCGACGCCGCTCTCGCCCAGAGCCGCATGGCGCACCATCTCGGCGCCTGCGCAGACCGCGTCCAGCCCGACGAACCGGGCAATTTCGATCTTCGCAGCGTGCTGGGTCACTCCACCTAGCAGGTTGTTCCCGCCGCCAGATCGCGGCCAAGGCCCGATTCCTGCTCATGAGAACGCGTCCCTGACGATGCGCGCCGCCGGAATCCCATAACGAAAGGCCAAGCCGCCCGGCAGCGTTCCCATCAAATCCAAAGGAGAGGAGACACACCAATGACTAGCGCTAGCACCACGGTCCCCACGGACCTCACCAACGAGCGGCTACCTTCGGGCCGGCTGCTCGCGCTCGGCCTGCAGCATGTACTGGTGATGTACGCCGGTACCGTCGCGGTGCCGCTGATCATCGGCGGCGCGCTTAAGTTGCCCAAGGACCAGCTCGCCTTCCTGATCAATGCCGACCTGTTCGCGGCCGGTCTGGCCACGCTGATCCAGGCCTTCGGCTTCTGGAAGTTCGGCATCCGCATGCCGGTCATGATGGGGGTGACCTTCGCCTCGGTGGCGCCGATGATCGCCATCGGCTCCGACCCCAACGTGGGCCTGCTCGGCATCTACGGCGCGGTGATCGCCGCCGGGGTGTTCGGCATCCTGGTGGCGCCGCTGATGGGCCGCATGCTCGGGCTGTTCCCGCCGGTGGTGACCGGCACGGTGATCACGCTGATCGGGGTCTCGCTGATGCGGGTTGGGATCAACTGGGCGGCCGGCGGCCAGCCCACCGTGCGCGCCGTGATCGACGGCGTGGTCAAGGACGTGCCCAACCTCGCCTATGGCGACCTGGGCAACCTGGGTATCGCGGCGCTGGTGCTGGTGGCGATCCTGCTGCTGAGCAAATATGGCCGCGGCCTGATCTCCAACTGCGCGGTGCTGCTCGGCATCGTGATCGGCACCCTGGTGGCGATGGCGCTGGGCAAGGTCTCCTTCGAAGGCCTCAACGAAGCCAGCGCGATCGCGCTGATCACGCCGCTGCACTTCGGCATTCCCACCTTCGATCTTCCCGCCATCCTGTCGATGTGCGTGGTGATGCTGATCACGCTGGTGGAATCGACCGGCATGTTCCTCGCCCTGGCCGATATCACCGGCAAGCGCCTGTCCAACCAGGACCTGACCCGCGGCCTGCGCGCCGATGGCCTGGGCACCGTGATCGGCGGGCTGTTCAACACCTTCCCGTACACCTCGTTCTCGCAGAACGTGGGCCTGGTGACGGTGACCGGCGTGCGCTCGCGCTATGTGGCGGTGGCCGGCGGCGTCATCCTGATCGCGCTGGGCATGTTCCCGAAGATGGCGCACATCGTGGCCTCGGTACCGCAGTTCGTGCTCGGCGGCGCCGGCATCGTGATGTTCGGCATGGTGGCCGCCACCGGCATCCGCATCCTCGGCTCCTGCGATTTCAACCGCAACCGCTTCAACCTGTTCATCGTCGCGATTTCGATCGGCTTCGGCATGATCCCGACGCTGGCGCCGACCTTCTTCCAGTACCTGCCCAAGTGGACCGATCCGTTCACCCACAGCGGCATCGTGCTGGGAACCATCGTCGCGGTCGTGCTCAATGTCTTCTTCAACGGCGTCCAGTCGCGCGAAGAAGCCATGCGCAACGCCGCGGCCAACACGCACGGCACGGAATAAGCCCGCCGGCGGCGGCCGGCACCGTTTCCCTGAAGAACCATGACTCTGATGACAAGCAACAACTATCCACGCGATCTGGTCGGATACGGCAGCCAGCCTCCGCACGCCCGCTGGCCGGGCGGCGCGCGCATTGCGCTGCAGTTCGTCCTCAACTACGAAGAGGGCGGCGAGAACAATGTGCTGCACGGCGACGCCGGCTCCGAGCAGTTCCTGTCGGAGATCATCGGCGCCGCGGCCTACCCGGACCGCCACATGAGCATGGAAGGCGTGTACGAGTACGGCTCGCGCGCCGGCGTCTGGCGCATCCTGCGCGAGTTCGAGCAACGCGGGCTGCCGCTCACGGTCTTCGGCGTATCGATGGCGCTGCAGCGCCATCCCGAGCTAACCCGCGCCCTGGTCGAACTCGGCCACGAGATCGCCTGCCACGGCTGGCGCTGGATCCACTACCAGGGCATGGACGAGGCCACCGAGCGCGAGCACATGCGCATCGGCATGCAGATCATCAAGGAACTGACCGGCGCGCTGCCGCTGGGCTGGTACACCGGCCGCGACAGCCCCAATACGCGCCGCCTGGTGGTGGAACACGGCGGCCTGCTGTACGACTCGGACTACTACGGCGACGACCTGCCCTTCTGGACCGAGGTGGAAGTCACCAACGGCGAAACCAGGCCCCACCTGGTGGTGCCCTATACGCTCGATTCGAACGACATGCGCTTCGCCACGCCACAGGGCTTCAACACCGGCGAGCAGTTCTACCAGTACTTGAAGGACGCCTTCGACGTGCTCTACGCCGAAGGCGACCCGCAGGGCCTGGACCGTCCGAAGATGCTGTCGGTCGGCATGCACTGCCGCCTGCTGGGCCGACCGGGGCGCATGCGCGCGCTGCAGCGCTTCCTCGACTACGTGCAGGCGCATGACAAGGTCTGGATCTGCCGCCGCGTGGACATCGCGCGCCACTGGATCGAGACGCATCCCCATACCGCAAAGAGCCCGGCCTGAGCCGGGCACAAGCCCGGCACAATCCAAGCACCAACCCAGCATGAGCCAAACCTACACTCTCGACCAACTCAACGCCCTGCCGGCCGCCGGTTTCATCCAGGCGCTCGGCGGCATCTATGAGCACTCCGCATGGGTGGCGCAAGCCGCCGCCGCGCAGCGCCCCTTCCCTAACGCCGCCGCGCTGGCCGCAGCCATGCGCGCCATCGTGGACGGCGCCGGCGACGCCGCCCAGATCAAGCTGGTGCGCGCCCACCCGGAGCTCGCCGGCAAGGCCGCGGTACGCGGCGAACTGACCGCGGAATCCACCCGCGAGCAAAGCGGCGCCGGCCTGGACCAGTGCTCCGCCGAGCAATTCGAGCAACTGCAGGCGCTCAACCGCCAATACAACGAGAAATTCGGCTTCCCCTTCATCCTGGCCGTGCGCGGATACGACCGCGCCGGCATCATCGGCGAGTTCGCAAGACGGGTGGGCAATGATCCGGCCGCGGAGTTGCAAACTTGCATCAACCAGATCCACCGGATTGCACAGTTCCGCCTGAACGACTTAGTATCCGGCTGAGCAAAAAAAGCGGTTTCCAAAAGCTGTTTGCAAGAAGCTGTTTGCAAAAACAGCCTGCAAAGCGGTCTGCGTTACCCATTGCCACTGTAGCGGGCGTGCCCGGGCCGAGCCATCGACACCATGGCCCGGTGCGCGCCCCCACAACTAATAGAACCCGCCAGGGACCCAGTACACAACAAACGCAACGGATCAACCACGGAGATCTCACAAATGCAGAAACAGCTCACGCCGGCTCTCAAGCTGGCAGCCATGGCCGCGGCCCTTTTCAGCGGCGCGGCCATGGCGCAGTCCAGCGTCACGCTGTACGGCCAGGCCGACATGTTCGTCGGCGGCGTCAAGAACGTCGGCTCGACCGACCGCGCCTATGTTGCCAACTCGGGCGGCATGCAGACCTCGTACTGGGGTATCAAGGGCACCGAAGACCTCGGCAGCGGCACCAAGGCCATCTTCGACCTGAACGGCTTCTTCCGTACCGACAGCGGCGCCTCCGGCCGCTTCAACGGTGACTCGATGTTCAGCCGCAATGCCTATGTCGGCCTGCAGAACGACAAGCTGGGCACCATCAAGCTGGGCCGCAACACCACGCCCTTCTTCGTATCGACCATCCTGTTCAACCCGCTGGTGGATTCCTATGTGTTCTCGCCGATGGTGTTCCACACCTATTTCGGCGCGTCCACGGCCCGCGTGAACGACCCCGGCATCATCGGCGATTCGGGCTGGAACAATTCGCTGCTGTACTCCACGCCGAATTTCGGCGGCCTGACCGCCAACGTGATCTACTCCTTCGGCGAGAAGGCGGGTGCCAACGGCCAGAACAAGTGGGGCGGCAACCTGATGTACTTCAACGGGCCGTTCGCCGCCACGCTGGCCTTCCAGCAAGTGAAGTTCGACAGCACGCCGGGCGACGTGACCGCGTCGAGCAGCCCCCTGCTGGTCGGCTTCAGCAAGCAGAACGCGGTGCAAGCCGGCGTAAGCTATGACTTCAAGATCGTCAAGCTGTTCGCGCAAGGCCAGTACATCAAGTCCGACATCAACAACAACGCCAACGGCGACATCAAGCACACCAACGGCCAGGTCGGCGTATCGGTGCCGGTCGGCAACGGCAACATCCTGGCGTCCTACGCCTACGACAAGACCAAGAACTCGGTCGCTGACTTCAAGCGCAATACGGTGGCGGTCGCCTATGACTACAACCTGTCCAAGCGCACCGACGTCTACGCAGCCTACTTCTACGACAAGATCACCGACCTGTCGCATGGCGACACCTTCGGCGTGGGCGTGCGTCACAAGTTCTGACGCTGGCTCTCACCTTGCCAACGGGAATTGAACCCGCCCTGGTGGCGGGTTCTTTCTGTTCCGGCTGGCTTCGGTGCCGGCTTTGTTCGAGCGCCATTCACGCTGCCGCCCCCTGTCGCGCCTTGCCGCCCTCGCGCGGTAGCAGGCTCCCGGCGATGAAGTCGACAAAGACCCTGAGCTTGGGCGACAGGTGGCGGCTCGACGGCCACAGTATCCGCAGCGTCGTGCAATCCTGGTTGTAGTCGTCCAGCACGGTGACGAGCGTGCCTTCGTCCAGTTGCCGGCGAATGGCGATATCCGGCACGCAGGCAATGCCCAGGCCTTGCTCGGCGAAGCACACCTGCGGTTCCAGCGTGTTCGTCACCATGCTGGCCGGCCGTTCGATGTCGATCGCCTGGCCAGCGCGGCGCAGCGGCCAGACCTGCAGCTTTCCGGTGGTTGGAAAGCGAAAGATCAGGCAGGCATGGCGCGCCAGATCCTCGGGCTGCACAGGAACGCCCTCGCGCCGGAAATACTCGGGCGAACCGACCACCACCATCCGGTAAGAGCCGATGGCGCGCGTCATCAGCCTGGAATCGCTCGGCTCTCCCGTGCGGATCACCGCATCGAAGCCTTCCTCGATCACCTCCACCAGCCGGTCCGAGCAGTCGATGTCCAGTTCGACCTCGGGATAGAGCCGCTTGAAGTCGGCAAGCCTGGCCATAAACAAGGCGCCGATCGACGGCAAGCTGATCCTCAGCTTGCCACGCGGCGCGCTTTGCGTTTGCGAAAGCTCTGTTTCCGCCGCGGCGACCTCGCAGAGGATGCGCCTGCAGCGCTCAAGGAAGAGCGCACCCTCCGGCGTGAGACTGACGGTCCGGGTGGAGCGATGAAACAAGCGCACGCCCAGCCGCTCTTCCAGCCGCACGATGGCCTTGCTGACCGCCGAGGACGATATGCCCAGTTGCTGGCCCGCCACGGTAAAGCTGCGGGCCTCCCCTGCCCTGACGAACACGCTGAGAGATCCAAGACTATCCATCCAGCCTCCAATTTATGACAGATTAGTCATATATGCTTGAAACTATAGCCTGGCGGCATCGTTGGCGGCATCCTGCTGGAGACGCAGGGCGCCCGCGTCTTCCCATGGGCTCTGCTCGTACTGCTGGTTCCCGGCCTGGCAATCGCATGGGCCTCCAGCAAGCACGGATTTCCGGCGCGAGCGAACCGGGCGCTGGCCTGACAAGGGGCCGGCAAGCCATGCCTCCCGGCCCCGGAGTTCCATGGCCGGAGGCGCCTTGAACGTACACGGCGCGCGTCCGGTAGCCATCGGGAACCAAAACCGGGCAGGATGCAAAATCCGCTTGAGCCTCACGCAAGGTGAGGCCCGAGCATGGGTTCACGCAGTCAGGAGAAAGGAGTTTCGATGTTGTTGCGAGTCGGTGATTTGGCAAAGCGTTGCGGCCTGACGGTCAGGACACTTCATCACTACGACAGCATCGGACTGCTGACGCCTTCTGCGCGTTCCGATTCCGGATACCGGCTATACAGCCAGCGGGACATCTCCCGCTTGCACCAGATCCAGGCCTTGCGCCGGTTCGGGGTATCGCTGGCTGGCATCGGTGAGGTTCTGGCGAATCCGGAGATATCACCCACCGCCGTCCTCGAACAGCAGATACGCATGCTGGACCAGCAGATCTCGCGGACCGTCGGTCTGCGCGACCGCCTGGCGCAAATGCACGCGCAGTTCGTGGCCGGAGTGGAGCCGGATGCCGCCGATTGGCTCTCAACCCTGGAAATGATGACCATGTACGACAAATACTTCTCCCCCGATGAACTCGATGCGCTGCCCTTCTACCAGACCGGCCAGGCGCAGCAACAGGAATGGGCCCTGCTGGTGGCCGAAGTCAACACCTTGATGCGGGCCGGCGCCCCTGCGCGCGGCGCGCAGGCCCAGGCACTCTCCGTGCGCTGGATGGCCCTGCTAGAACGCGATACCGCCGCCAACCCAACCCTGGCGGCCAAGCTCAACGCGATGCACGCCAGCGAAGAAGCGCTGCAGGCGCAAACCGGCATTTCGCCGCAGACGGTCGATTACGTCATGGAGGCGTTCGCGGAGACCAAGCTTGCGCTGTACGAGACATACCTGACACCAGTGGAATTCGCTCATATGCGTGCCAACTATGGCAAGCAGATGCGGCACTGGCCACCTTTGATCGCCGCCGTCCGCGAGGCCATGACACAAGGCAAGACGCCTGGCGATCCGGCGGTACAGGACCTGGCGCAGCGCTGGCTGGCATTGTTCCGTGTCTATGCGGGCGACGATCCCGCCACCCAGCAGAAAATCCGCCGGGCGCTCGAGGCCGAGCCCCGGCTGACCGAAGGCACATGGGTGGATGCGGCACTCCTGGGCTATCTGCGCGACGCGCTTGCCACGCTGCCGGCACGATAGCAACGCGGCAAGCCGCCCTCCAGGTACCGACGCTTGCCGGGCTGGGCGTCGCCGGTGCTGCCAGGACCACCCCCGAGCAACGCGCGAGCCCGCCCAAGGCCATCGCGCAGCGCACCATGGCGACGGCCGCCGGGCAGCGCGGCACCGGCCTCGCTGCTGTCGCATCGCAACAGGAATTGCTGCGATGCGATAGAGACAGTCTACCGTGTCAACGGGATCGAAAGCCGCGGTTTAATAGCCCGATTCAATTGGCGAGCCTGCGAATACCTGCCTAGATTTAGGTTCCAGGCAACGAGACGGCAACGGACGAGGTGACTCATGCGGCGTGATGCTAAGACCCGGTCGGAGTTGATGGCCATCCTGAACCAGTTCCTCAACAACAACCCGGAATGCGGCGAATGCGAGTTGCATGCCATGCGCGTGCACCAGCCGGACCACACCGGTTGCAACTGGAGCGCGGAAGTCGATTTCCCGCGCGAGCCCGATGACCAGTTGCCGACCCAGCTGGCAGCTGCCAGGTCCATCATCGTCGTGATGCGCGAGCAGTACAACCTGCTGCAATAGCAATAGCGTAAGTCGGACAGAACAGCTTTTCCAGGCCGGCGGAACTGCGCGACAAGCCGGTCAAAAAAAACGGGGCTCCTTGCGAGCCCCGTTTTCATTGCGCGCGGCATTCCTGCCTGCGCATGCCCAGGCGGCGGCCAAGGCCACCGCGCCACGGCATCAACGCACCGCGCTGGCCTCCGCCACCGCTACCGCCGTCATATTGACGATACGGCGCGTGGTGGCCTGCGGGTTGAGGATGTGCACCGGCTTGGCCGCGCCCAGCAGGATCGGGCCGATGGTAACGCCCTGCCCGCCCGTGATCTTGAGCAGGTTGAAGGCGATATTGGCTGCGTCCAGGGTCGGCATGACCAGCAGGTTGGCGCTGCCGGCCAGCTTGGTGCCCGGCAGGAAGTGGCGGCGCACGTCCTCGACCAGGGCAGCGTCGCCCTGCATCTCGCCTTCCACTTCCAGGTGCGGCGCCTCCCGCGCCAGGATCTCCTGGGCGGCTCGCATCTTCTTGGCCGACGGCCGGTTCGACGAACCGAACATCGAGTGCGACATCAGCGCCACCTTCGGGTGCTGGCCGAAGCGGGCGATTTCCTCCGCGGCCAGTTGCGTGATGGCCGCCAGTTCCTCGGCGGTGGGATCGTCGTTGACGAAGGTGTCGGTGATGAACAGCGTGTACTTCTCGAGCATCAGCGCATTCATCGCCGCGAACACCTTGGCGCCCGGCGCCAGGCCGATCACGTCCCGCACATGCTCCAGATGGGCTTCAAAGCGGCCCACGGTGCCGCACAGCAGCGCGTCGGCGTCGCCCATATGCATCAGCATGGTGCCGATCAGCGTATTGGAGCGGCGCAGCGCCACCTTGGCCATGTCGG
>NZ_JBYOJU010000032.1:0-124349 GCF_057798855.1 Cupriavidus sp. 96C5-1
AAATCGAGTAGGGTGAGGGGTCACCCCCTCAGCCCTCTCACACCACCGTACGTGCGGTTCCGCATACGGCGGTTCACAAGCGAGACTGCAGGCGCTGCTGGGTATCAAGCAGCGAGACCAGCCCCATGGCGTCGAAGTAGCGCTTATGGAACGCGGTGTTCATATGACTAGCCCCCGCATTCCACCATGGCCCATGACCATTGCGGGCCGAATGCCACGCGCGATCCTTCGTTAATCCCTGCCGACGCAGCATCACAGTGCGGGTAGCACGTCTCTTGGCCTGCCTCCATAGCAAGCAGCGCAGCCGTCGTCGCACCCACCCGTCCAGCGTCTCCAACACCCCTTTCGCTTCCGTGTATTGGAAGTACCCGATCCACCCGCGCAGCACCGGATTCAGCACTGCAATCGTATGGGCCAGGCTCCCCCCTCGCCCCGGACGCACCAACTCCCGTACCCGGGCCGTTAGCCTGCTTAGGCTTTCCGCCGCGATACGAAGCCGCGGCTGACGCTGCCCTGTCAGGCTGTAACCCAGGAACTTGCGCGCCCAAGGTCGTGCACACGCGCTCTTGCCCTCATTGACCCGCAGCTTCAGCCGCTCCTCCAGGAATGCTGTCATGCCGGCCAACAACTGCTGCCCTGCCGTCTCGCTGCGCACATAGACATTGCAGTCGTCCGCGTAACGACAGAACGCGAGGCCCCGCTTCTCCAGCTCACGGTCCCAATCCGTCAGCAGGATATTCGACAGCAACGGCGACAGCGGCCCGCCTTGCGGCGTGCCTTGCCTCCTTGCCTCGACCATCCCACCACGCATCAGCCCCGCTTCCAGATACCGCCGGATCAGCTTGAGCACCCGGACCTCCTTCACTTGCCGCGCCACCCGCGACATCAGGATGTCGTGGTTGACCCGGTCGAAGAACTTCTCCAGGTCGATGTCCACCACCCAGCGCCGGCCTTCCCGCACATACCGCTGTGCCTGCAAGACCGCCTGCTGAGCGCTGCGCCCCGGCCTGAAGCCGTAGCTCGACTCGGAGAATCCCGGCTCAAAGATCGGTTGGAGAACTTGCAGCAGCGCCTGCTGGATCAGCCGGTCCACCACCGTCGGGATGCCCAGTGTCCTCACCCCGCCCGCAGGCTTGGGGATCTCCACCGCGCGCACCGCCTGCGGGATGTATTGGCCGGTCAACAGCGCCACCTTGACGCTCGGCCAGTGCACCTTCAGCCAGTCGCGCAACGCCGTCACCGCCAGGGCATCCACCCCGGCCGCGCCGCCGTTGCTGACCACCTTCCGGTACGCCAGCCACATGTTGCCCTTCTCGACCACCGCCTCCATCAGCGATGGCGCCCGCGCTTTCGTTTGCCCGACAGCCGCCGTGCCAGCCTCCGCACCCCCATCGGCCCCAGGCAGGTTCCGCCTGCCGTCCTCCGCTGTGGGCTGCACTCGTTCGTGCATTTGGGCTTCGTCGGTAAGCATCGAGGTCTGTCGTCCTAATCGCGCTCGTTCATGTTCGGCCCTTCAGCGCCAACCGCTCGCCTACTATGGCCTCTGCTGACTTCTGCACCGCCATCCCGACGCCTCTCGACGTCGGTAGCACCATGGCAGCGGTGCAGATCTCCCCGGGTATGACGCACTCACCTTCATGCTTATGCCTGTCGGATTTACGCCGCATCGTTCCGTGCAAGTATTGGGCTTCAGCAATTACGGCTACCTCACCCCAATACGGCGCCTCGTATCCGCTTCCTGTTCGTCAGGCCAGCGCTTTGCCTCGGGCTTCCTTCAGACCCCCAGTCGCCCGGGGAACCCTTGCCTCTGGCTAACACTTCCCCTTGCCGGGTGTGTAAGGGACTTGCACCCTCAAGTGAGTGCGCCCTGCCGGGCGCACCGCAAAAAGGGCGGCCCATCGCGGGCCGCCCTTCCCTTGGCGTTCAACCGGACCAGATGGCCCTAGGCGTACGCCACCACCGTCTGCCCCTGCTCGCCCAGGCCCTCGATGCCCAGGCGCATGGTGTCGCCCGCCTTGAGGAAGCGCGGCGGCTTGAAGCCCATGCCCACGCCCGGCGGCGTGCCGGTGCAGATCAGGTCGCCGGGGTGCAGCGTCATGAAGCGGCTGACGTAGCTCACCAGCGTGGCCACGTCGAACACCATGGTGGCGGTGCTGCCCTTCTGCACGCGTTCGCCGTTGACGTCCAGCCACAGTCCCAGCGCCTGCGGGTCGGCCACTTCGTCGCGCGTGACCAGCCACGGCCCGACCGGGCAGAAGGTGTCGCAGCCCTTGCCCTTGTCCCAGGTGCCGCCGCGCTCGATCTGGAATTCGCGCTCGGATACGTCGTTGACCACGCAGTAGCCGGCGACGTGGGAGAGCGCCTGGTCGCGCGGCACATCGCGGGCGACCTTGCCGATCACCACGCCGAGCTCCACCTCCCAGTCGGTCTTCCCGGAGCCGCGCGGCAGCATCACGTCGTCGTTGGGGCCGTTGAGCGAGCTGTTGGCCTTGAGGAAGACGATGGGCTCGGCCGGCAGCGGCATGCCGGCTTCGGCGGCATGGTCGGCATAGTTCAGGCCGATCGCCACGATCTTGCCGATGCCGCTCCAGGGTACGCCGAAGCGCTCGGCCTGCACCACCGGCAGCGTGGCCGGGTCCACCTGGGCCAGCCGCGCCAGCGCCTCGGCGGACAGCTGCTGCGGCCCCAGGCCATCCAGCACGCCGGACAGGTCGCGCACGCGGCCCTCGGCATCGATCAGACCCGGGCGTTCGGCGCCAGGCTTACCCACACGTACTAGTTTCATCGTTTCCCCTTGGCTTCGGTGGCGGTGCGGCCGGCGGGCTCGGAGAGGGTCCGCGCGACCACGGTAAGGACTTCTTTTGCGGTGTTCTCGGAGTGCTGGCGCAGCACCTGCGCCAGCCGCGGGCGGCCCGGCTCGCGCAGCGCGGCCATGATGGCCTCGTGCTCCTCGAACGACTCCTGCCAGCGCAGCATATCCGCATTGGCGGCGCCGCGCGCGCGGTGGACCTTGCTCATCAGCGTGGCGTAGATGCCGGCCAGCACCGGATTGGCGGCGCCGTCGATGATGAGCTGGTGGATCTCCTGGTTGGTGCGGAAGTACTCGGTGCGCCGCCCCGCGGCGTGGGCATCGAGCATGGCCTGGTGCTTGCGCTCCAGCCGCGCCATGGCCACCTCGGACAGGCGCGCCGCGGCCAGTTCGCCGGCGGTGGCCTCGAGCCCGTGCAGCGTCTCGAAGGTGGCGCGCAGCTCGTCGAGATCCAGCGCCGCCACGCGGTAGCCGATGTATTGCCGATGCAGCACCAGCCCCTCGGACACCAGCACCTTGAGCGCCTCGCGCAGCGGCGTCTTGGAGACATCGAACATCTCGCAGAAGGCGCGTTCGTCGATGCGCGCGCCGGGCGGCAGCTCGCCCTCTTCGATCATGGTGCGCAGCCGGGCGGCGATTTCGGCCGACATGCCGAGGGTGCGCAGGCGCGCGGATTTGGGAAGCGTTTGAGTCACAGACATCACCGGGATGGGGAACATGCACCACAAGAAGGCTAACACATCCCAAAATTGTGCGTACGCAACATATAAAAATCAACAACTTACATGAGTTGTAATTACAGATTACGTATCCTATACTCCGGTCCAGTTGCGCGACACACACTATTCAAACCGCCCTACCATTCCCCCAAAGGAGACAAGCGTCATGCAAACGACAAGCCGGGCCGCAGCGCTAACGGAGACGAAGAGCTCCGTGCGCTGGAAGATTTTCCTGATGATGTTGTTCCTCATCGCCATCAACTACATCGACCGGGCCTCGCTCTCGGTGGCGATGCCGCTGATCGCCAAGGAATTCGACCTGAGCCCCACCATGCAGGGGCTGATCCTCAGCGGCTTCTTCTGGACCTACGCGGTCATGCAGATCCCCGGCGGCATGCTGGCGGACAAGTACAAGCCGCGTATCGTGATCGCCACCGCCACCATCTTCTGGGGTGCCTTCCAGGCCCTGGCGGCGGTCTGCACCAGCGCCGGCGCACTGCTGCTGACCCGCTTCGGCCTGGGTGCGGCCGAAGCGCCGATCTACCCGGCCGGCGGCAAGCTCAACGCCATCTGGATGACGCAGAACGAACGCGGCCGCGGCGCTACCCTGCTCGACGGCGGCGCGCCGCTGGGCGCGGCGCTCGGCGCCATCATCATCACCTGGCTGATCACCGCGCTGGGCTCGTGGCGCCTGGCCTTCGTGGTGGCCGGCGTGGGCACGGTGCTGGCCGGCATGTGGGCCTGGCACTACGTGCGCAATTCCCCGCGCGAGCACCGTGGCGTCAATGAACTGGAAGCCGCCTATATCGAAGCCTCGCAAGCCAGCGAACACCGCGCCGAACCGGTCAACCAGTCCGGCCGTTCGCTCGATTTCTTCAAGTACCGCTCGGTGTGGTGCATGGCGATCGGCTGGATGTGCTTCAACAGCGTCTTCTACGGCCTGCTGACCTGGATGCCCAACTACCTGAACAAGGTGCATGGCTTCGACATCAAGCAGATGGGCGGCGCCAGCTTCATCATCTTCTTCGCCGGCTTTATCGGCGAGCTGATCGGCGGCTGGATCGCCGACAAGTGGAAGGCCGCCGGCGGCGCGCCCAACCTGGTGATGCGCACCCTGTTCGGCATCGCCGCCGTGGTCGCCACCGTGTCGATCTTCTCGGTGGCCTATGTGAAGGATCCGGTGGTGGTGGTGGCCCTGCTCTCCTCCACGCTGTTCTTCCTGCGCTGGTGCGGCCTGTACTGGTGCATCCCGTCCATCCTCGGCACCCGCAACAAGGTGGGCTTCCTGGGCGGCGTGATGAACCTGGGCGGCAATGTGGGCGGCATCACCGTGCCCATCATCGTCGGCCTGATCGTGCAGTACACCGGCTCCTACTTCCTGGCGCTGATGTTCTTCGCCGCCGCCGGCGTGGGCCTGCTGATCGCCTCCACCGCGATCGACTACGAGAAGAAGCTGCCGGTCTGAGCCGGGCCGGGCACCGCCCTCGCCTTCAACGGCGCGCCCGAACAGTAAAACCGCAAAGAACGGACAACAAAAAGCGAGGCACCGGCTCGCCGCAACCATGCGCGCCGGCCTCGCCAACTCCCGAGAGCACGACTCCCATGACCAAACGCACCCTTCTCGGCATGCTCACGCCGTCATCCAATACCGCGCTGGAACCCATCACCAGCGCCATGGTGAGCGGCCTGCCGAACGTCAGCGCGCACTTCTCGCGCTTCACCGTCACCGAGATCTCGCTGCGCGACCAGGCGCTGGGCCAGTTCGATCTGGACAAGATCATCGGCGCCGCCAGGCTGCTGGCCGATGCGCGCGTGGACGTGATCGCCTGGAACGGCACCTCCTCCGGCTGGCTCGGCTTCGAGAAAGACCAGGCGCTGTGCCGCCAGATCACCGAAGCCACCGGCATCCCCGCCACCACCTCGGTGCTGGCGCTCAACGAGATCCTCGACAAGACCGGCGCGCGCGACTTCGGCCTGGTCACGCCTTACCTGGACGACGTGCAGCAGCGCATCGTGCAGAACTACGAGCGCAACGGCTACCGCTGCGCCGCCGAGCGCCATCTCGACCTGCACGTGAACTACAGCTTCGCCGAGGTGGAGGAAGACACCATCCGCCGCATGGTGCGCGAAGTGGCGCAGCACAGGCCGGCGGCCATCACCACGTTCTGCACCAACCTGCGCGCGGCGCACCTGGCGCAGGCGCTGGAAGCCGAGACCGGCATTCCCGTCTACGACACCATCTCCACCGTGGTATGGAAATCGCTGCGGCTGGCCGGCGTGGACACGCGCGCGCTGCGCGGCTGGGGCCGCTTGTTTGCCGAAGTGGAATGAAGGAGCAGGGCGCATGAACACCGAACTCGATCTCGTCATCCGCAACGCCGAAGTGGTCACCGCCGCCGATCGCTTCACCTGCGATATCGGCGTGCGCGATGGCCGCATCGCCGTGCTGGGCCATGACCTGCCGCGCGGCACGCGCGAGATGGATGCAACGGGCCTGCTGGCGCTGCCCGGCGGCGTGGATGGCCATTGCCACCTCGACCAGCCCATGCCCGACGGCATGCGCATGGCCGACGATTTCTTCACCGGCACGCGCGCCGCCGTGTGCGGCGGCACCACCACGGTGATCCCGTTCGCGGCGCAGGAAAAGGGCGGCTCGCTCAAGGCCGCGGTGGCCGACTACCATCGCCGTGCCGAAGGCCGCGCGGTGGCGGACTACGGCTTCCACCTGATCGTGGCCGATCCCACGCCCGAAGTGCTGCGCAACGAGTTGCCCGAACTGATCCGCCAGGGCTATACCTCGTTCAAGGTCTATATGACCTACGACGATCTCAAGCTCTCCGACCGGGAAATGCTGGACGTGCTCGAGGTGGCCAAGCGCAACGGCGCGCTGGTGATGGTGCATGCCGAGAACGCCGATTGCATCTCGTGGCTGACCGAGAAGCTGGTTGGGGAAGGGCGCATTTCGCCGCGCTTCCATGGCATGGCGCGTCCTGCCCTGGTGGAACGCGAAGCCACGCATCGTGCGATCACCTTCGCCGAACTGGTCGATGTGCCCATCCTGATCGTCCATGTATCCGGCAAGGAAGCGATCGAGCAGATCCGCTGGGCGCAGGGCAGGGGGCTGCCGATCCTGGCGGAGACCTGTCCGCAGTATCTGTATCTCACGGCCGAGGACATGGGCTGGACTGGCGACGACGGCTATGAAGGCGCGAAGTGCGTCTGCAGCCCGCCGCCGCGCGATCCGGAGAACCAGGCCGCGGTCTGGCGCGCACTGGCCAACGGGGTGTTCAGCGTGTTCTCATCGGATCATGCGCCATTTAACTATGACGATCCGCAGGGGAAGAAACCGGGCGGCGCGGCGCAGCGTTTCGATCATATTCCCAATGGCGTTCCCGGCATCGAGACGCGCTTGCCGTTGCTGTTCGACGGCGTTGCGAAGGGCAGGCTCTCCTTGCATCAGTTCGTCGAGTTGACGTCCTATCGGCCGGCCCGGCTTTATGGCCTGTATCCGAGAAAGGGGACGATCGCCGTGGGCGCGGACGCGGATATCGCTTTGTGGAATCCGCAGAAGAAGGTGCGGATTGCCAATGCCGCGCTTCACCATGCGGTGGATTACACGCCGTACGAGGGGATCGAAGTCACCGGTTGGCCGGTGCACTGCTTCTCGCGTGGGGAATTGCTGGTGGAGGATGGGAAGTACCTGGAACCTTCGCCGGGGCGGGGGCGGTTTTTGCCGGCTGGGGCGCCGGTGTTGGGTTGATGGTTTTGGGTGGATGGATGCCTCGACTTCAACGTCAACTTCTTCGCTTCAACTTCGCTTCAACTGCTTGACGTCAACGACGAGGCGCCCCATACGGCCTGGCAGACCTTCACGGCTCGCTTCGCATCGCTTGAAGGGTGGCCCCTGGGGGCCTGATCCCTGATGTATTTTCCGGACTTGATCATGCGCATTCTTGTTGTTAATCCCAATATTTCCGAGAGCGTTACCGAACTGATCCACGCGGAGGCTTTGCGCTCGGTTTCGCCCGGCACTTCGTTGACCATGGCTACGGCGCAGTTTGGCGTGGCCTATATCGAGACGCGCTTCGAGGCGCTGGTGGGCGGCTATGCCACGGCTTGCGTGGCGGCGGAGCACCAGGGGCGGTTCGATGGCCTGGTGGTGGCGGCGTTCGGCGATCCGGGGCTGGCGGGGCTGAAGGAGTTGTTCAATGTGCCGGTGGTGGGCATGACGGAGGCCGCCCTGGCGAGCGCCTGCCTGCTGGGGCAGCGCTTTTCCATCATCGCGATTTCGCATCGGATCGAGGCGTGGTATCGCGAGTGCGTGGCGGCCAGCGGACTGACCGCGCGGCTGGCCAGCGTGCGGTCGTTGCAGCAGCCGCTGCGCGATATCGGCAGCGTGCAGGAGGACCACGCCGCGCGGCTGGAGGAAATGAGCCTGCAGGCGGTGCGCGAGGACGGCGCGGACGTGATCATCGTGGCGGGGGCACCGCTGGCGGGCCTGGCGCGTACGCTCAGGGACCGGATTCCGGTGCCGGTGGTGGACGGCGTGTCGAGCGCCATCCGCCACTGCGAGAGCCTGGTCGCGCTGGCGCCCACCGGCGCCGCGGAAGGCAGTTTCGCGCGGCCGCCGCGCAAGCCCAATCGCGGCTTGCCGCCGACGCTGGCGGCCATGCTGGACCAGGACGAGGCTGTGGCGTGCGGCCGGACATGGAGCGGCCGTCTCCTATAATGCTCCGGCCAAGCATGCCGATGCGACCGCCGGAGAGCAATACCTTGCGACAAGCCCTGTTGATCGTCGATGTCCAGCCCACCTTCTCGCCGCCGCAATGGCTGATCGACGGCCTGCTGTCACTGATAGGCCGGATGCCTTCGGCGGCGACCGTGGAACACCATGACGAAGCGCGCACGCCGTTCATGCGCCAGCTTGGCTGGGCACCCGGCACAGGCGACCAGTCCCTGATTCCGGCGGATCGCGTGTTCGTGAAGCATGGCTATCTGCCGTCCGCAGAGACCATCGCGTATCTGCGCGAACTGGCGCCCGAGCGCGTGCTGGTCGCGGGCATCCAGACCGAGACGTGCGTGCTGGCGGCGGGATTCGCGCTGTTTGACGCCGGGCTGCAGCCCACGCTGGTCTCCGACCTCACCGTGGGCTCCTCACTCGATCCTTCCGGTGCGCTGGGCGTGCAGCTGTGGCGGCATCATTTCGGCAGCGTGATCGCGCGGGCCGATGCGATGACGTAGCCGCCGCCGCGCCTACGCTGCCACACGCAAACCCAGTTCGCCAAGACTCGCACGCAGCGCCTGCCTGAGCGGCGTGCGCGGCAACGCGCCTGCCAGCGCTTCCAGCGCGCTGCCGTCGAGCGCGTGCGGCACCTTCCACAGGTACGCCATCTCGGCCAGCTCGCGCCACATCGGCACCACCGCGCCCCCCGCGCGGATCAGCCACCACGGCATGCCGCCCACGCGCGGCGCTTGCCGCATGCCGCTGGCTTCGGCCAGCGCGCTCACCAGTTCGTCGCCCGTCAGGGTATCGCCGGCGAAATGCAGTACGGCATGGCCGCGCAGGCCGGCATGGCGCGCGGCGACCGCAACGAATGCCTGCGCCAGATCGGGCAGGTAGGCCCAGGCATGCGCGCGGTCGCGCGGGCCGGGGTAGACCACCTTGCCTTGATCGAGCGATTTGGCGATCGCCAGGTCCATCCACGCGCCCCGCCCCGGGCCGCCGAAGAAATCCCCGGCACGGATGACCACGCTGCGCAGCGCGGGTGCGCGTGCGCGCATGGCGGCTTCGATGGCGCAGCGGATTTCGCCTTTGCGCGTGCTCGGCCGCGCCACGGTGTCGGGCCGCAGCAGGGCCGGCATCGATTCGCCGAAGTTGTAGACATTGCCCGGGAAGAGCAACAGCGCGTCCAGCGCCTGCGCCACGTCCATCGCGTTGCGCGCCAGCGTTTCGGCGTGCCGCTCCCATTCCGTGTAGACCGGGTTGAGGGCGTTCACCACCACGCTGGCGCCGCGCGCCGCCGTCACCAGCTGGGCAGTGTCCGCCACACCGGTGGCGAGGCTGCGCACGCCGTGCGGCACCGCGCCGGCAAGCGGTCGCCGCGCCTGTGCCAGCACGCGCCAGCCGGCGGCGGCAAAGGCCTCCACCAGGGTGCGGCCCAGCCGGCCGTTGGCGCCCAGGATCAATACGGTTTCGCTCACGACGTTCTCCATGTGATGCCGCCCCTGCCGCCCGTGCCCCGTGGCCGGCGGGATTCGTTCGAGACCATTGTGGGCGATCCCGCGCTGCCCCACAATTGCATGAACTTGCAAGTCCGGGATGCATTTTTGAATATCGCGCCGCGCCTTCGCGGCGCAGGGAGAGATCAGGATGGCCGAGGAATTCGACTGGACGCTGATGCGCTCCTTCCTGGCCGTGATGGAGTGCGGCAGCCTGCTGGGCGCGGCGCGGCGGCTGTCCAGCAGCCAGCCCACGCTGGGGCGCCATGTGGCGCAACTGGAAGCGCAGCTCGGCGTGCCGCTGTTCGAGCGCACCGGCCACGGCCTGCAGCCCACCGACGCGGCCCGCGCCATCGCCGGACATGCGCGCGCGATGCAGCAAGGCGCCGATGCGGTGGCGCGCACGCTGGCACGCAGCGAGACCGGCGTCAAAGGCACCGTGCGCATCTCGGCCAGCCGCGCGGTGGCGAGTTTCCTGCTGCCGCCGCTGCTCGCCGATCTGCGCCTGCGCGAGCCGCAGCTCGCCATCGAGGTGGTGTCGTCCAACGAGGTCAGCAACCTGCTGCGGCGCGAGGCAGATATCGCCATTCGCATGGTGCGGCCGGAGCAGGCCTCGCTGATCGCGCGCAAGGTGGCGGCGGTGCCGCTATGCGCCTGCGCCCATGAGGACTACCTGCGCCGCAAGGGTGTGCCGCGCACGCCGCAGGACCTGCTGCGCCACGAGTTGATCGGCTATGACCGCGACGACACCATCGTGCGCGGCATGCGCGGCATGGGCCTGGAAATCAGCCGCGAGGCCTTCGGCGTGCGCAGCGACGACGACATCGTCCTGTGGCAGTCGATCCGTGCCGGGCTGGGCGTGGGCTTCGCCGCGCGCTATATCGCCGCCGGCGACCCGCGCGTGCGCACCGTGCTGGCGGAGCTGCCGATTCCGCCGCTGCCGGTCTGGCTCACCGTGCATCGCGAGATCCGCGCCAGCGTACGCATCCGCGCCGTCTACGACTTCCTCGCCAGTGCCATTCCCGCCGCGCTGGCAGCGCCATGAGCCGCGGACCGCGCAGCCTGGATAGACGGACTACCCGTCCAGCCAGACATGCTCCGCAAGATGGCTGACCACGGTGGCGATGCGCCGCAGGTGCCGCGACTCGGGATGGGTCAGCAGCCACAGGTCGGTCTGGCATTCCTCCAGCGGGCCGGTCAGTTCGACCAGCCTGCCGCTGCGCCGTCCCATCATCAGCGAGACGACGCCCGCGCCCAGGCCGGCCTCCACCGCCTCCACCACGCCGGCGATGCTGTTGACGCCGTACTGCGGCGCCACGCGCGGCAGGTGCTTGCGCCGCCAGCGCACCGACGGGTGATCGGGCAAGGCCTCGTCGGGGGCGATCCACGGCAGGGCCGATAGCGCCGATAGCGCGGCAGCGTCGAAGGACCCGCCCGGCGCCGGCACCGGCACGCCCGCCGCCTCGACCAGTTCGCGCGCGGCGAACACCGCCACGCGCAAGGGACCCAGGCGCCTGCCGATCAGGTGGTCCGGCGGCTGCCGCGTGGCGCGCACGGCGATGTCGGCATCGCGCCGGGTCAGGCTGACCAGTTCGTTGGTGGCGATCATCTCGAAGCGCAGCCCGGGATGGCGGCGCCCGAGCGGCGCCAGCGCCGGCAGCACCATGCCATGCAGCACGGTATCGGTGGTGGTGATGCGCACCAGCCCGGTCACGGTCTGTGCCGACAGCGCCGCATGGCTGCGCGCGGCTTCCAGTTCGGACTCGATGCGCTCGGCATGCTGGGCGAACTGCTGGGCCAGTTCGGTGGGCAGGTAGCCCGCGCGGCTGCGCTCGAACAGGCGCCGGCCCAGGCCCTTCTCGATGCGCTGCAAGGCGCGGAATACCGTGGAGGCATCGAGCCCGAGCCTGCGGCCGGCTTCGGCCAGGGTGGCGCCGCGGACCAGGGCGAGCACGATGTCGAGGTCGGGGGAGGATAGCTGGTATGGCATGGCGTATTGCACCGACGCAATCATTACTTGCATCGGCGCGCATTGTGATTGCGTAACCGCAATCCTAGACTGACGCCACGGTCACGACAAGCCGTGACGGCAACCCCCGGCGGCACGCCCTCTTGCCGCCTCCCCGAAAAGAAATGAAAAGAAAAGGAATCCGATGAAACTCTATTACTCCCCCGGTGCCTGCTCCCTGGCCGTCCATATCGCGCTGCGCGAAGCCGGGCTGCCTTTCACCCTGGCCAAGGTCGAACTCCCCGCGCACAAGCTGACGGTGGCGGAGAACGGCAGCGACGACTTCTATGCGATCAGCCCGCGCGGCTACGTGCCGCTGCTGCAGCTGGACGACGGCTCGCGCCACACCGAAGCCGCCTCGCTGCTGCAATACGTGGGCGACCTGGCGCCCGGCCATGCGCTGCTGCCGGCGGCCGGCACCAGGGAACGCCTCGAAACGGTAGGCTGGCTGACCCTGGTCTCCACCGAACTGCACAAGGTCTTCAGCCCCTGGCTGTGGCACAAGGAAACCGCCGACAGCACGCGCGAGCAATGCCTGGACAAGGTGGCCCGGCGCTTCGCCGAACTCGACCAGCACCTGGCCACGCGCGAGTACCTCGGCGGCAAACAGTTCACGGTGGCCGACGCCTACTGCTTCGCCGTCGTCAACTGGGCCAACTTCCTGCACATCCCGCTGAGCGCTTACCCCGCGCTGCAGGCCTACCTGTCGCGCGTGGCGGCACGGCCCAAGGTGCACGAGGCGCTCAAGGCGGAAGGATTGACGCGCGACTGAGCGCGCGGCTCAGGCTGGCGCGCTGTTACAGGGCGGCAGCCTGTAGTCGTCCTGGCTCAGCAGGTCGAGCCCGCACGCCAGCGCCGCGACCCAGTCGATGAATTGCGCCACCATGGCCTTGCCGCGAAAGGACGGCCCGTGCTGCGGCACGATCCATTCGATATCCAGCTCGCGCACCATATTGGCCCACAGCCGGCAGGCGCGGTTGCCGCTCATGTAACGCTGGTGGAACGGCAGCATGGCGCGGGTGTGGGCGGCAAAATCGCTGACCACCGCGCCGGCTTCCCGTGCGCTGGTCATGGCCGCGCCGAGGTCGCCGGAGAACAGGATCTTGCTGACCGGATCGTAAAACTGGAAATTGCCCTCCGAGTGCAGGAAATGCGCCGGTACCGCCAGCAGGGTGCAGTTGCCGAGCGGAATCGGCATGCCGGCGTCGGGGATGGTGACGATGCGGCCTTCGGTCTTGCCCGCCTGGCAGAAATGCGGCAGGAAGCGCGCCCAGACGCGCGAGATCAGCACGCTGCTGGTGGAGGCGGTCAGCCAGCGTCCGATCGAGGCGACGATATCCGGGTCGGCGTGCGAGGCCAGCACATAATCCAGCTGCTTGGGCGGGAAATAGCGGCTGATGGCCAGGAACAGCTCGCCGTAGGTCATATGCCCGCCGGGATCGATCAGCGCGCCGTGGCCATGATCGACGATCAGGAACTGGTTGGTCTGCACCACCTCGCCGTGCTCCTCCTCGACCAGGTCGGAAAACAACAGGCAGGTATGCCCGTCGGCTTCGTATAGCGTGATTGCCATCGGCTGTCTCTCCCCAAAGCGGCGAAAGTAGCGATGGTGGCGCGGCGGCGGCTTGACGCCGGTCAAGTATCGTTCGGATCGCGCCCTGGCCCGGCGCGCTTCAGCGCGCTTCGCCCAGCAACTGCTCGATCTTGCCGACGAACTGCCGGTCGTCCGGCTTGGTCATGCTGTTGTAGCTGCCCACCACCTGGCCGTTGCGGTCGATCAGGTACTTGTAGAAATTCCACTTGGGCGTGGTGCCGGACTCCTTGGCCAGCAGCGCGTACATGGGATTGGCATCGCTGCCGCGCACATGCGACTTGCCCAGCATCGGGAATTTCACGCCGTAGGTGTTGTAGCAAAAGTCGGCGATCTGCTTGGAAGACCCCGGCTCCTGCGAGAAATCGTTGGAGGGAAAGCCCAGCACCACCAGGCCGCGCTCGCGGTACTTGGCATAGAGCGCCTCCAGCCCCTCGTACTGCGGGGTGAAGCCGCAGTAGCTGGCGGTGTTGACCACCACCACCACCTTGCCGGCGTACTGGCAGAGGTTCTGCGGCGCCTCGTCCTGCAGGCGCGGGAACTTGAAATTGAGCGAAGCCGGGCAGGCGAGCGCGGGCTTGGCGGCGGCCGGCGCCGGCTGGACGTCGGCTGCCTGCGCCAGGCGCGGCGTGGCGACGGCGGCAGCAACCGCGGCCAGGGCCAGCGCGCCGGACAGGGCGATGGGTCGCAGGGCGAGCGGAGGCTGGAAGGATGGGCGGCGCATGAACGGAACTCC
Organism: Cupriavidus sp. 96C5-1; assembly: GCF_057798855.1. Classification (NCBI taxonomy): domain Bacteria; kingdom Pseudomonadati; phylum Pseudomonadota; class Betaproteobacteria; order Burkholderiales; family Burkholderiaceae; genus Cupriavidus; species Cupriavidus sp. 96C5-1. Next base: position 14,083 of record NZ_JBYOJU010000032.1, read on the forward strand.
GGAAGTGGTCTGACCGTAGTTTACGCCGTTGGCCGCGCCATGGATGCGGGGCCCCGGCGATGCCTGTCCCCCGTCCCGCTTACTCCATCGCCAGCGTCGCCGCGTGTTCGGTCACGCTGCTGCGCAGTTCCACGTCCGGCATGCGCCGCACGATCGTCAGGGCCAGCAAGGCAGCTACGGCGCCGAGGGTAAAGATCAGGCGAAAACCCGATTCCACGCCCCCCGTCAGCAACGCCCGTACCGCGGGCGAGAGGTGGGCCAGCGCCTCGCTGCCGTGGCGCAGCGCGCCCAGATCGAGTTGCCGGGCCAGGCCGGACGCATGCAGGGCCTTGCGGAATTCCAGCGTCAGCAAGGTGCCGGCCAACGCGCCGCCGAAGGCGCTGCCGAGCGAGCGCAGCACCAGCAGCGCGCCGGTGCCGGCACCGGTATCGCGGCGCTCCAGCACGTTCTGCACCGTCATCAGGGTACCGACCATGGTCATGCCCAGGCCCACGCCGGCCAGCATCATCGCCAGCAGCACCACGGCCAGCGGCGTCGCGGGCGAGACCGCCGCCAGCGCCATCAGGCCGAGCGCGGCAGCGATGAAGCCGCCGGTCAGGATGCCGCGCATGCGCCCCAGGCGCGGTGCCAGCCCGGCCACGATGAAGTTGCCCGCCACCGTGGAAAGCAGGAAAGGCACGACCAGCAAACCGGACTCCGAGGCATCGGCGCCGCGCACCAGCTGGAAGTGCAGCGGCAGCGCGAAGATGCACAGGAAGATATTCAGCGCCGCCAGGGCGGAAGCCGCCACGCCCAGCACATAGGCGCGGTTGCCGAACAGCCGCGGCGGCAGCATCGGATCGGCCGCGCGGCGCTCCTGCCAGACCAGCCCGGCCAGCGCCGCCACGGCGAGCAGGGCAAGGCCGGCCATTTCGGGGGAGATCCAGTCATAGACATCGCCGCCCCAGCTCATTGCCAGCAGGAAGGCCACGATGGAAACCGTCAGCAGCAGCGCCCCGCCCCAGTCCACCCGCGCCGAGCCGCCGCGCGCCTGCAGCTGGCTCAGGCCGCGATGGCACATGAACATGGCCAGCAGGCCGAGCGGCACGTTGATCCAGAACAGCCAGCGCCAGGACAGGTGGTCCGAAGTCCAGCCGCCCACCAGCGGACCGGCGATGGAAGCCACCGCCCACACGGTGGCCAGGTAACCCTGGTAGCGCCCGCGCTGCCGCGGCGCCACCACATCCGCAATGGCCGCCTGCGCCAGCGACATCAGGCCGCCGCCGCCGATGCCCTGCAGCGCACGGAACAGGATCAGCTGCTCCAGCGAAGCCGCCATCGCGCACGCCACCGAAGCCAGGATAAAGAGCCCGATCGCCAGCATCAAGAGCCGCCGCCGGCCGTAGGTATCGGACAGCTTGCCGTAGAGCGGCGTGGAAACCGTGGAAGTGATCAGGTAGGCCGTCACGATCCACGACAAATGGCCAAAGCCGTTCAGGTCATTGGCGATCGCCGGCACCGCCGGGATCACCACGGTCTGGTCCAGCGCGGCGAGCAGGATGCACAGGATGATCCCGCCGATCACGCGCATGATGGCCTGGTGGCTCAGGGCCGGCGTAGCGACGGAAGATGCGGAAGATGCGGTTGGGGCAGCAGAGGAAGACATCGGGGGGGGCGGCAGGGCACGTGAGCAAAAGCAGCCAGCGTTGCGCCCAACGGCGGACAAACCACCTTGTTTGTCAGCCTACAGCGGTGAACATGGCCACAAAATTGGATTCAGCCGAGTGAGGGCGTACCCGGTGCTGCGCGACTGGCGAAGCCTTTGCGGTGGCCCGGGGGAGGACCTAATTCAGTGAACGCATAATTATATGCGGATACCGAATATCGAGTTGCCGGCTAAGTTGGTTTTCGATGTAGCGCGGACGTTGCTTCCGAGCGAACGTGAGGGCATCTTTTGACTTCTCGCCGTTATCGCGCAGGAAGCGGATGGCAAGAAGATGGTGTGGAGCGCTGTGGTTTTTTTACTGCCGTGGCCCCGGCTCCGGCTGGCCGGGCGTACCCGTTCCAGCGGGGCCGGAGATTAGTTCTTTGACTTCAACGACTTAGCATCAATGCCAAGGACCTGGCCTGGTCCACCGCCGGTTTGCTCCCCGCTCCCGCAAACCCCGAGCGGCTCACCGGCTCACCGATGGCTGGTCCCGGTGATGTAATGCTCCAGTTGTTCGATGATGAACTTCTGCTCCGAGATAATATCCTTCACCAGGTCCCCGATCGACACCATCCCGATCAGCGTGTCCCCCTCGATCACCGGCAAATGCCGCATCCGGTGCTGCGTCATCAACGCCATGCACTCATCGGTACTTTGCTCGGCCCGGACATAAATCACCGCCGAGGTCATGATGTCCCGCACAAAGGTCTCGCGTGAGGTGCGCTGCATCAGGATCACCTTGCGCGCATAGTCCCGTTCGCTGAGGATGCCGACAATGTCGCCATGTTCGATGACGAGCAGGGCGCCTATGCTCTTCTCCGCCATCAACTGCAGCGCGGCATAAACCGTAGCGCCAGGGGAAATGCTGTAGATAGCCTGTGTCGGCTTGGATTCAAGAACCTGCCGTGCAGTCTTCATCACCCACTCCTTGTTCTGTCCCGATGGATTGCAACATGACCCGCCGCGCAAAGCGGGAGCATCCGGCAGGGCTTGTGCGCGCATCGCCGCTACCGGTAGCTTTCAGATTAGCACCAGCCGCCCGCGCCTTACAGGGTGACGCGCACGAATCTTTACAAAAAGGCCGAGCCCCCGGAAAAGCCCCCCCGCAAACCCGCGGCAGGCGCTATAAAGGAAGAGGCGCGCCGGCTCCGGCGCGCGCATTGCGCAGGAGGCCCAGCCATGGCCACCGAGTCCGTTGCCGGCAAGCGCGTCATCGTGCTCTTCGACGACAGCCGCTGCATCCACTCGCGTCACTGCGTGCTGGACCGTCCGGACGTCTTCGTGCCCGGTGTGCAGGGAGAATGGATCCACCCCGACAACGCCACCACCGACGAGATCGCCGAAATCGCGCACAACTGTCCGTCTGGCGCCATCAGCTACCAGACCCTCGACGATTCCCCGGGCGAAGCCGGCCCCCTCGTCAACGTGGTGCGTGTACTCGAAAACGGACCATTGGCGGTGCGCGCCACCATCGCCATCGACGGCCAGCCGGCCGGCTTCCGTCTCACGCTGTGCCGCTGCGGCGCCTCGCGCAACAAGCCGCTGTGCGACAGCAGCCACGCTGGCTCGGGCTTTACCGCCAGCGGCGAGCCGGCCACCGTGGCATCGGAACCGCTGGCACAGCGCGGCGGGCCGCTCGACGTCCATCCCATTCCCAACGGGCCGCTGCACGTCAAGGGCAATCTCGAAGTCATCAGCGGCACCGGCAGGACCGTCGCCCGCATGACCGAGGCCTGGCTCTGCCGTTGCGGCCAGTCAGGCAACAAGCCCTTCTGCGACGGCACGCACAAGAAGGTAGGGTTCAGGAGCGATCAGTAGCGTCAGTAGCATCGGCGGGCGGCGCGGCATCGCCCAGCCACAGCAGGCAAAGCCGTTCCATCTCCGCCACCCATGCCGCCTGCGCGGGCTCGGGCGCCTGCAGCAGCAGGCGGTAGCGGCGCGCGCCCCAGAGCGCCTGCAGCAGGCTCCGCACGGCGCCGGCCTCCGGCGCGCGCGGCAGGTCCGGGCAGGCGGCCAGCGCGCGCAGCCAGGCCCCGCACAACTCGTCGAACACGCGGCGATGGTGCCGGGTCTCGGCGATGCGCGCCTCCAGCATCAGCATGGCGTGACCGAAGCCTTCCGGCGGAGCGTCGTCCGTGCCGCAGGTCAGCCGTACCAGGCGCACGATGCGCGTGCGCCAGTCCAGCCCGGGCGCGTCCACCACCTCGGCCCCGATGCGCGCCAGCAGCAGTTCGATGGTGTGCCGCACATAGCCCGACAGCAGCGCCTCCTTGTTCGGGAAATACTCGTACAGGGTGCCTACCGAGCATCCTGCCTCCAGCGCCACCGCCCGCGTGGTCACGCCGTCCCAGCCGCGTGCCAGCCATATCCGAACAAAGGCCTCGTAAATGGCGTTCACGGTAAAGCGCGCGCGCTGCTGCGACGGGCGTTTCAACGGCCGGGCCGGCCCCGGCGCCGGCCCGGCGGCGGTGCCCGCGTTTCCGAACCCGCCAGCCGGCTTGCGGCGATACATTGGTGCCATCGACCTCGAATCGACCTCGAAGATGGAAAAGGAGACAACATGGACCACGGCAACAACCGGGACAACGCGGAACAATCGCTCCAGGTAACCCGCCTGCTGACCCGCAAGCATGCCCTAAACCAGAGCCGGCTGGAAGCGCGCCAGGAACGCACCGACGCCGCCCCCGGCGAAGTGCTGCTGAAGCTCGACCGCTTCGCCCTCACCACCAACAACGTCACCTACGCCGCCTTTGGCGACGCCATGCACTACTGGCAGTTCTTTCCCACCGGGCAAGAGGAATGGGGCCATATGCCGGTATGGGGCTTTGCCGACGTAGTGGACTCCGGCGTGCCCGGCCTGGTGCCGGGCGAGCGCTTCTATGGCTACTTCCCCATCGCCAGCCATCTGCGCATGCAGCCCGAGCGCGTGACCGCGCGCGGCTTCTACGATGGCAGCGAGCATCGCAAGACACTGACCTCGGCCTACAACCAATACACCCGCGTCAGCAACGACGCCGCCTACGCGAGCGCGCTGGAAAACTACCAGATGCTGTACCGGCCGCTGTTCATCACCTCCTTCATGCTGGCGGATTTCCTCGAAGACAACCGCTTCTTCGGCGCCAGCCGGCTGGTCGTCTCCAGCGCTTCCAGCAAGACCGCCTATGGCACCGCGTTCTGCCTGCGGGACATTCCCGGCGTCTCTCTGGCTGCCATCACCTCGGAACGCAATCGCGCCTTCGTGCAGGGGCTGGGCTGCTACCGCGAGGTGGTCACCTACGACACGCTGGAAACCCTCGCCTCCGGCGAGCCCACCCTCTACGTGGACTTCTCCGGGGACGAGGCACTGCGCGCGCGCGTGCACCATCACTTCGGTTCCGCGCTGGTGTACGACTGCTTCGCCGGCTCGGCGCAGAACACCGGCTTCCTGCGCGACACCGGGCTGCCCGGGCCCAGACCCGAGTTCTATTTCGCGCCGGTGCAGATCCGCAAGCGCAATGCGGACTGGGGGCCGGAAGGCGTGAACCAGCGCTTCAACGCCGCGCAGCGCGCGTTTATCGATTATGTGAAAACGCCGGAAAACGGCTGGCTGACACTGATCGAAGAGCAGGGCTTCGGTGCGGCGCAGGAGCGCATTGCCAGCCTGGTGGCGGGAGCGAGCGAGCCAAAGGCGGGCTATGTGGTGCGCTTGCCCTGATGCGGCCCTGACGCGCAGGTGGCGTGGGGCTGACGCAGGGAAGCGCGGCGGGCGAGGGAGGCACGCGCGCAGTGCCGCCTCGCCCGGCGGCTTCAACGCCCCATCAACGCCCGCTCACTCCGCGCTCAGCAGATACCGCTGCCGCGCCTCTTCCTCCAGGCGCACGTCTTCCACTTCCTGCAGCACGGCTTCCACGTCCACCGGCGTGTCGTCCACCGCCACGCGCCCCGTCAGCTTCACGCCGGGATGCAGCAGGCCGGCCTGGTAAAGCGCCCAGATCTCCTTGCCGTACTGGGTACCGTTGAGCTGCGGCGCGAACTGGCCGAAGTAGAACGCGAGGTTATCCACGTCGCGCTCCAGCATCGCGCTGGCGTCGTTGTTGCCGGCGGCGTCCACCGCCTGCGGCAGGTCGATGATGACCGGCCCTTCGGCGTCCACCAGGATATTGAATTCGGACAGGTCGCCGTGCACCACGCCGGCGCACAGCATCAGGATCACCTGCCCGATCAGCGCCGCGTGGAACTGCAGCGCCAGTTCCTCGCTCAGCGCCACATCGTTCAGGCGCGGCGCGGCGTTGCCGCCGGCATCCACCACCAGCTCCATCAGCAGCACGCCCTCGAAGCACAGATGGGGCCTGGGCACCCGCACGCCGGCGGCGGCAAGACGGTACAAGGCATCCACCTCGGCGTTGTGCCAGGCTTCTTCCGCCACCTTGCGCCCGTAGCGCGTGCCTTTCTCCATGGCGCGCGCCTGCCGGCTGTTCTTGACCTTGCGGCCTTCCTGGTAAGTGGCGGCCTGGCGGAAGCTGCGCTGCGCGGCATCCTTGTAGACCTTCGCGCAGCGAATCTCTTCGCCGCAGCGCACTACGTAGACGGTGGCTTCCTTGCCGCTCATCAACTGGCGCAGCACTTCATCGACCAGGCCGTCTTCGACCAGCGGCAGCAGCCGCTTCGGGGTCTTCACGGGGACACGCGGCGATGGCCTTGCGCCATCCCGCCCCGCACGCCGTCCTCGCGCATCGGGTACCGCAGCGTCGCGGCCACCGTTATTCCGTCAGCATGCGCACTTTCACGCGCTTGCCCTTGACCTTGCCGTCGTTCAGCTTGCGCACCGCTTCGCGCCCGATGGCGCGCTGGACCGCCACGTAGGTGGACATCTCCATCACGTTGATCTTGCCGATCTGGTCCTTGGCGTAGCCCGCGTCGCCGGTGAGCGCGCCGAGGATGTCGCCCGGGCGCATCTTCTCCTTGCGCCCGCCGAGGATCTGCAGCGTCACCATGGGGGGCAGCAGGCGTTCGTTGCTGGCCGGCGCCAGCGCGGACAGGGGCTGCCATTCCATCTCGGCGCTCATGGCCTGCTCGATATTGCCCACGCGGCCCATCTCGTTCATGCTGGCCAGGCTGAGCGCCCAGCCGTCCTGGTCGGCGCGGCCGGTGCGGCCGATGCGGTGGACGTAGACCTCGGGATCCGGCGTGACGTCGACATTGATCACCGCCTCCAGCTGGGCGATGTCGAGCCCGCGCGCGGCCACGTCGGTGGCGACCAGCACCGAGCAGCTGCGGTTGGCGAACTGCACCAGCACCTGGTCGCGCTCGCGCTGCTCCAGCTCGCCGTGCAGCGCCAGGGCTTCGAAGCCTTGCGCGCGCAGCAGTTCCACCAGGTCGCGGCAGCGCGCCTTGGTGTTGCAGAAGGCCAGCGTGCTGACCGGGCGGAAATGGTTGAGCAGCAGGCCCACGGCATTGAGGCGCTCGCTGTCGTCCACCTCGTAGAAGCGCTGGCGGATCTTGCTGTCGTCATGCTGCTCCTCCAGCTTGATCTCGCGCGGCTTGCGCAGGAACTGCTGGCTGAGCCTGGCGATGCCGTCAGGATAGGTGGCCGAGAACAGCAGCGTCTGGCGCTCCTTGGGGCAGTGGCTCGCCACATAGGCGATGTCGTCGAAGAAGCCCATGTCGAGCATGCGGTCCGCTTCGTCCAGCACCAGGGTGTTCAGCGCATCCAGGTGCAGCGTACCGCGCTCCAGGTGATCCATGATGCGGCCGGGCGTGCCCACGGCGATATGTGCGCCATGCGCCAGGCTGTCGGCCTGCGGGCGCATCGGCGAGCCGCCGCACAGGGTCAGGATCTTGATGTTTTCTTCCGCGCGCGCCAGGCGGCGGATTTCCTGCGTGACCTGCTCGGCCAGCTCCCGCGTGGGGCACAGCACCAGCGCCTGCACGTCGAAGCGGCGCGCATCCAGGCGGTTCAGCAGCGCCAGCGCGAAGGCGGCGGTCTTGCCGCTGCCGGTCTTGGCCTGCGCGATCAGGTCCTGGCCGGCCAGCGCGATCGGCAGGCTGGCCGCCTGGATCGGGGTCATGGTCTGGTAGCCGAGCTGCTCCAGGGTCGCCAGCGTAGCGGGCGAAAGGGGCAGTTTGGAGAAAGAGGCGCCGGCAGCGGCGGGCGCTGCGGATTGGGTAGGGCTTGAGGTCATGCCGGATTATAGCGGGATGGCGGTGACGAACGAGCCGGGACGCTGGCGGCGCAGCGGCAGGTACGGCGGGATGGCGCGGCAAACCGCCACGGGGGGCCGTTGCAGGGGAATCCTGCCATCCCCGCCGCCCCCCGGGCGCCGCTCATCCCGCCTTGCGGCCGGCATCCCACGGCGGCGCCTGCCACCCCAGCCGCGCCAGCAACGCCCCCGCCGCCGCCGGCGCGCGCTCCTTGGCGCCGTTGATAAAGAACACAAAAACCTCGCGCTTGCGCTTTGCCGCCGCCTTGCCGTCCACCCGCGGCAGATCCTCGGGCATGCCGCCCGCCGCCCAGGTCCTCACCCGCTCGCCCCACGCATCGAGCGCCTCCGGCGCGTAGCCGGTGGCCAGCGTTTCGCTGCTGCACATCAGCCGCGCGTAGACCAGGTCCGCGGTGAGATCGGCGAAGGAGGGAAACTTGTCCGCATCGGTAAAGACGGTGGCCGCCCCATATTTGCGTGCGAGCGTGAGAAAGTCCGGTGTCATGAAGCTTGCGTGACGCACCTCGAGCACATGGCGCAGCGAGCGGCCCTCGACCGACGCCGGCAACAGCGCCAGGAAGGCCTCGAAATCCTCGGCATCGAACTGCTTGGTGGGCGCGAACTGCCAGACCACCGGGCCAAGCTTGTCGCCCAGCTCGGCAATGCCGCTGCCGAGAAAGCGCTCGATCGATTCGCCGGATTCCGCCAGTACGCGGCGATTGGTGGCAAAACGCGACGCCTTGAGCGAGAACACGAAGCCGTCGGGCGCCTCGTCGCGCCATTTGGCGAAGGACGTGCGCTTCTGGGTGCCGTGATAGGTGCTGTTGATCTCGATCGCGGTGAGCTGCCGGCTGGCGTATTCGAGTTCGCGGCTTTGCGCCAGCTTGGCCGGATAGAAGTTGTCGCGCCACGGGGCAAAGTTCCAGCCGCCTATGCCTACCCGGGCGATGGCGGCCGCGCCGGCGGGCTTTCGGGTCCTGGCCGCTGCGGCCGTGGTGGCCGCGCCGCTCTTCTTTGCACTGGCTTCTGTCATGCGTTCTCGTCCTTATCGGCTGGTCGGGATTCGGGATGATCCGGAATGATTCGGGATGAGTTGGGAATCAGGGAACACGCCTGCACAACTCAGGCAAAGCGCACGCAATAGACCGGCGGCAGATGCGCCGAGACCATGCGCCAACGCTCCCCGCCATTCTCCGATATCCACAGGCCGCCGGTGGTGGAACCCATGGCGAGACGCTCGCCGCTGTCGTCCACTGCCAGTCCATGCCGGTAGATCAGGTCGTAAGCCGGCGCCGCGGGCAGGCCATCGGAGAATGCCTCGAAGCTGTGCCCGCCATCGCGCGTGCGCGTGACAACCAGCTGGCCGCCCACCGGCACGCGGCATTCGTCCTTCACCGCCGGCACGAACCACGCGGTATTGGGCCGGCGCGGATGCGCCGCCACGGCAAAGCCGAAGCTCGACGGCTGCGCCTGCAGGCGTTGCCAGCGCATGCCGCCATCCCCCGAGCGGAAGATACCGTTATGGTGCTGCACCCACATGGCATGCGGATGCGCGGTGCATTGCGCCAGGCGGTGCGGGTCCTGGATATTGGCGTCCTCGCGCCGCTCCGGCGGCATGTAGTCCGCCACCATGCCACTGGTGGTGCAGGTCCAGTTCCCGCCCCCGTCCCGGGTCTGCCAGACGCCGCCGCAGGATACGGCTACCGTGACGTGACGGCTGTCGTGCGGATCCACGCAGATGGAGTGGATGCCGGGCGCATCGTAGCCGCCGCCGAACCACTCGCCGCGCTCGGGCCGGTCCCACAGCGGCCGGTTGAGCGCCCAGCTGGCGCCGCCGTCGCCGGAGCGGAACAGCCCGCCCGGCAGGGTGCCGGCCCACAGCACGCCCGGCTCGTCCGCACCGCCGGCTTCCAGCGACCAGATCTGCTGCAACGACCACGGCACCGGGGGCGGCCGGCCGGATTGGGGTTCCGCCGGCGCCGTAGCCCCGGCGGCATTCCCTTCGGTTTGCGCAGCGGCGGGTACGCCGGATAGCGTGGCACCGCCGCTGGAATCCGCCTCCGGCTGCGGCGGATAGACCGGCACCGCGCAGGCCTCCCACGCCGCATCGTGCGCCCGGCGCCGCCAGAGCTTGACGCCGAAATGCCCGAGGTTGAGTGCCGCATACACGGCCCCGTCGCGCGCATCGGCCAGCGCCATGCTGACCGGCTCGCCCAGGAAATGCACCGACTCGGTCTGCCATGCTCCGGCGCTGTCGCGCCGCAACATGAACAGGCCCTTCCTGGTGCCAACGAGAAGCTGGTCGCTCATGCTGAACTCCTGTGCTCATCCACATCCGCTTCAGGCATGTCCCATGCAGCCCGCCGGTCGCCGTCAACCGCCGGATAGCGCCTGCACCACATAGATCTGGCTGCAGGCGCCCACGCGGTCACTCATGTGCCGGCGGTCGAGAATGGCGGAGCCATCGACGAACACCGCCAGATGCCGGCGCAACTGGCCCTGGTCGTCCAGGATATAGCCGCGCAGTTCCGGCTGCGCGATAAAAGCCTGTTCCAGCGCGGCGCCCACCGTGGCCGCGGATACTTCGCGCTCGGGGCTCGGGATATGGCGCTGGATGGCGGAGGCAAAGACGAGACGGGTCATGGCGGGTGGCCTGGCTGCGGACGGAAAATGCGAACGTCTTGCAGTTTAGGAAATCCTGCGGGGAATGCGTGTCCGGTTGCACTTTTTCGGCCTCGGCGGATTTCCGGGCGCGCGCGCAGCGCCGCATTGCGGTGCAGCAGGCTGCCGGCAATCAGGAAGCCCGCCCGGCCAAGCGGCCCGCGCGGGCACGCTGCGCCGCGCAGCCGCTAGCGCTTGCCCAACGACAGGATCTCGTTGGCATTGATGATGGCCGCCGCGATCTCCTCCGTGGTGACGCGCTTGCTCATGGCCTGGTCGCGGATCAGGTCATAGGCGGCGCCGTCGCTGATCTGGCGCGTGCGCATCAGGATGCCCTTGGCTTCGGCGATGCGCCGCACGCCCAGCAGCTTGCCCTCCAGCTTGCGCACCTTGCGTACATGCGACTTGATCTCGCCATGTACCTGCCGCGCGACGACCAGGGCGGACAGCAGGCCGAACGAGCGCACCGGCGACGGCAGCACCGCCTGCGAGCCGATATGCAGCACCGTCTCCACGATCGTCGGATTCTCGTAGGTGACGACCGCGATGATGGTCGGCACCTCCTCCGCCTTGAGCCACTCGAAGCCCACGTCGATGCTGTCGGGGCGGACCGCCAGGAAGATCACGTCGACCCCTTCGGGCAGGGTGGGAAGCGGCGGCCAGAACGCCTGCACCTGGCACCCGATCCGCTGCAACTGCTGGGTCAGCTGCTTGCCATCGGCATCGTCCGGATGAAACACCAGCACCCGCAGCGTGCGCAGGTCCTTCAAGAGTGCGGGCGTTGCCCGGATAGTCCGCCTTTGGCTGCCACCTTCCACGTCAAAGCTCCAGCGTACTCAGGGTGGTGGTCCAGTCGCCCAGCGAATGCGTGACGAGATAGGGATCGGGATGGACCGGACGCGTGGCTTCGCGCACGATGGTGAACTGGCCCTTCGAGTTGGCCACCCCGATGCGGGGATAAAGACAGGTGTGGTGATTGGACGGCTCGATGCGCACACGGCCCTGCGGCGCTTCGAACTCGCTGCCGAGTATGTGCGGCATGATGTTCACGATTTCATCGTCGCCCGCCTGGGAAAATGCGTTGGCAAAGATATGCACCTGGAAATAGGCCGCCTCCCAGCACAGGTTCGGCACCGAATCCTCCCCGAACCTGCGGCGCAGACGTTCGAGGCAACGCAGATTGGCATCGGACTGGATCGACTGGAAGTACGGAGCGGCCGTGAAATGCCCCGTGGCCACATCGGCGCCCATCTGCCTGATCTCCGCCTCGGAAGTGGTCAGGCTGGCGATCGGCATGGTCTTCGGATCCAGCCCCGCATCGGCGTAGGCGCGATAGAGGCTGGCGGTCGAGTCGCCCACCACCGTGGAAAAGATGAAGTCCGGCCGCTTGTCGAGGATATCCGCGATGATCGGCCTGAAATCCTTCTCCGTGGCATCGAGCGGCACATAGCGCTCGCCGACCTTGTCGCTGTCCTGCCGCTGCAGCACAAGCTCGCCCATGATGCGGTTCGACTCATAGGGATAGATATAGTCGGAACCGATCAGGTACACCCGCGCGCCGAAATTGGCGGTCATGAACTCGGCAAGCTGAACGCTGTTCTGGTTCGGCGCGGCGCCCGTGTAGATGATGTTGTTCGAGAACTCGAAGCCCTCGTACAAGGTCGGGTAGAACAGGATCCTGTTCCACTTCTCGACGACCGGAAGCACGGCCTTGCGGCTGCTGGACATATAGCAGCCGAAGATGACGTTGACCTTGTCATGGACGATGAGCCGTTCCGCCATCTGCGCATAGACCGCCGGCGACGAGCATGCGTCGTAGACGACCGGCACGATCTCGCGCCCGTCGATCCCGCCCGCGTCGTTCACCTCCTGGATGGCAAGCAGCGTGCCTTGCAGCTGCGACCGCCCGATGGTGGAAGTCACCCCGGTTTCGGAAAACAGCACGCCAATGCGGATCGGGTCCTTATTCGCCACGGCGCACACTCCTTCGCAGACTTGGCCCGCGCCGGGCGCAACGCAGGCCGGTTTCGATCCCGACTGAAGGTACTGGCAAAGACATGCTCGAAAACATCCCTGTAGGTAGCGATGCCGCCGGTGCAACATCGCGATGATCACCGTGGCCTCGATCGCGCCAGCGGCTCCCTGCCGGATCCGGCCGGCAACAGCAGGGAGGGCGGGCGGCAACCCGTGGTTTCAGCGCCCGATTCTACTCCAAAGGCGTTCGGACGCAGGCGCGTGGACACGGCGAAAAAACAGGTTTCCAAGGCAGTTCTCCCGATCTGGCGCGGCTATGCCGCGGCAAGCCTCGCATATAGCGCGGCCAGTTGCGCGGGCAATGCCGCAGGTTCGCTGGCGATGCGGAAATTGCCATGGCCCAGGATCGTGCGCATGTAGGCGGCCGCGCCGGGGTCGACGGCAATGCCGTAGCTGGCCACGCCTGCCCGCCAGCCGTCGTGGACGGCGGCCTGCGCGTCCCGGATCAGGTAGTCATGGTCGAACACATCCACATCGGAGGGCGCGCCGTCGGTGATGACGATGATGGCGCGGTGGTCGCCCGGCTCGCCGCGCAGGCAATTGCCCGCATGGCGCAGGGCGGCTCCCATGCGCGTCGAGTACTGCCCCGTCAGCGACCAGATCGCACGCTCGCCCGCATCGTCGAAGGCCGCCCCGAAATCGAGCAGGCGATAATAGTTCACGGACGCGCGCGTATCCGACGAAAAGCCGTGCACCGCGATGCGGTGACCGCTGGCGCTCGCCGCGCGCGCCAGCACGATGGCGGCCTCCTTCTCCATATCGAGAACCGAGCGCTGCGCCCCCGGCACCACGTCGTTGGTCGACGCGGAGACATCCAGCAGCAGCAGGATGCTCGATACGCGCGCCTTGCTCGCGGGACGGATGAACAGCCTGGGCTCCGGGGCGAGATCGAGCCTGCGCTCGACCGCCAGTTCGATGGCCGCATCGAGATCCAGCGTCTCCCCCTCGAGCTGGCGGCGCAGGCGCGCATCGCGGCTGAGATGCCGGCGGCGCGCAAGCGTCAGGACCGCCAGCGCCCGGGCCTGCGGCGGCGCAGCACCGGCGGCACGCGCGGGCGCGGCGAAGGACCGCTCGATGACCGTGCACCAGTCGCTGCGCGACCGCGCCAGGCGGTAGTCCCACTCCGGATACAACGCCCGCCGCAACTCGACCGCGGTCACCGCTACCGGCTCCTGCGCGTCCCGCTTGTCGTCATGGCACGCCTCCTGCGGCGCCGCCTGGAAGGCGGCATGAGACTGCACCTCCAGCTCCTGGGCCTGCGGCGGCGTCTCCGGGTTGCCGTAGTCCCAGAGATAGGCATTGTCGTCGCGGTAGGCTGCCGGCACGGCATATTGCTGCGGATGAAAGCGAACCCGCATCTGCCCCAGGTCGTTGGCCAGGACCGAGGCCACCCGCCGGCATGCCGCATAGTCGCCCTGCTCGTCGCCGAGGGCTTCAAACAGCGTGCGCGCCTTGTTCACCCAGTAGTTGTCGTCCTGGTAGGCCGGCTCCATCAGGGCCAGGCTCATCCGCGATATCAAGGCCGCAAAACCCAGCCCATGGGCCTGCAGGTTTTGCTCCAGCAAAGGGACAAACCAGGCCCGCGTGCCGGGGCAGTCGCGCACCAGCAGGCGCTCCACGCGCGCGTCCTCCACCGCGGCGACCACCGCCAGGCTCATGGGCTTGAGCGCCTCGACGGGCAAAGCCGCTGGCGAGTAGCGCAGATGGGCGACGGCATGCGCGACCGCGGCGCGGTAAAGCTGGTAGCGGTCCGGCGCGTCCAGCGATGTGTAGTCGTCGGGCAGCAGCAGGTAGCCGTTCGCCAGGACCGGCCTGAGCGGTGCGGCATGCAGCGCGAACTGGCTCCGTGGCTGGATATGCATACGCCGCCCTGACAGGCCTTCCAGCAACAGCGTCAGCGACGGCATTGCCGACGACAGGTCGCCGGCGCCCGCCTCGGCATGGAATGCCGCGATCGCCCGGGCATCTTCCAGCCGGAAATACTGCTCGCGCCTGGCCGGCTCGTTGGGATACAGCCGCATGCCGGTCAGCACCCAGCGTCCGAAGGCGTCGCCGGAGAGCCGGGCCAGCAGCGTCTCCAGGCGCGCACCGGCCGCACGCGCGCAGGCGGGATCTTCATCGTCCAGCGCCGCCAGCCAGCGCCCGGCCACGTCTCTTTGCCCGCTTTCGCCCGCGATGGCATCCGCGGCAGGCATCGGAACGGATCGGTCGAGCACGCCGCCGGCATGGCCGGCCTCCGGAGGAAAGCCCGAACGCATGGCGGCCGCCCTCACGTGAAGTACGCCTCGACGAAGCCGCGCAGCGCCAGGGCGATGTCCGGGTCGTCGGTCAGTGCCTGCGTCATCGTCATCTCGCAGCTCTGCCGTGGCGCGACGCCCGCGCCGATCAGCACGGCCGCGTAGATCAGCATCCGGGTCGAGACGCCCTCGTCCAGTCCGCGGTGCTTCAGCGCGCGGGACCGGTGCGCGATATCGACCAGCCGCGCCGCCAGCGCCATCGGCACCCGGGCCTCCCCGGCGACGATGGCGGCTTCGGCCTCCTGCTCCGGATAGTCGAACTGCATGGCCACGAAGCGCTGCCGGGTCGACGGCTTCATGTCCTTGGAGCGGCTCTGGTAGCCGGGATTGTAGGACACCACCAACTGGAAATCCGGATGCGCGTGCACGATCTCGCCCTTCTTGTCGAGCGGCAGGATACGGCGTGCATCGGTCAGGGGATGGATGACCACCGTCGTATCCTGCCTCGCCTCGACGACTTCATCGAGGTAGCAGATCGCGCCATGGCGCACGGCCGTGGTCAGCGGGCCATCGTGCCAGGTGGTGCCCTGCGCATCCAGCAGGTAGCGCCCGATCAGGTCGGAAGCCGTCATGTCTTCATTGCAGGCCACGGTGATCAGCGGCTTGCGCAGCTTCCAGGCCATATGCTCGATGAACCGCGTCTTCCCGCAGCCGGTGGGCCCCTTCAGGACCATCGGCAGCCGGTGGGCATACGCGTGCCCGAACCAGGCGATCTCGTCGCCGGACGATTGGTAGAAGGGTTCGTCTTCTATCCGGTACGCGTCGATAGGAGACGAGCCATGCGAGGCGTGATGCAAGGAGGTGTGGGAGGACACGTCGTGGGAATCCTTTATCGTGGCGGCGGCCGGCGCGCCCGGCGCCGGCCGCCTTGCCGGGCGTGCAGCCGTTAGCGGTGGGCCGCCGCTTCATGCGGAATGCCCTCGATCGGGCACTCCGGCGTGCCCAGCGTGGAACGGGTCAGCGACTCGACCATCTTGCGCGTGCCGTCGGGATCGTTGATCCACTTGCCATAGAATTCAAACGGGCAAGCGGCCACGCCCTGGACGCCTTCCCCGGAGTTGAGCTTGCCGGTGTAGCCGCGATGCAGCAACTTGAACAGATGATTGTTCGATTGCATGTTCTTGCGTGCATCGCGGATCAGGCTGACGGAGAATTCCCCGTACTGGATGCCCATCTCCTCGGTGCCGCACTCGCCCAGCGCGCGCCCGTCGAACCCGATCAGCGACGAGCCGCCGAAGTAGGAATACACCCCGTCGAAGCCCGTCGCATTGGCGACCGCCACATAGGCATTGTTCATCCAGGCCATGGTCTTGGCCACCATCGCCTGCTGCTCCTTGGCCGGATACATATAGCCCTGGCAGCGCACGATCAGCTCGGCGCCGCGCATGGCGCAGTCGCGCCAGATCTCGGGGTAGTTGCCGTCGTCGCAGATGATCAGGCTGATCTTCATGCCCTTCGGCCCTTCCGAGACATAGGTGCAGTCGCCCGGATACCAGCCCTCGATGGGCGCCCACGGCATGATCTTGCGGTACTTCTGCACGATCTCGCCCTGGTTGTTCATCAGGATGAGCGTGTTGTACGGCGCCTTATCGGGGTGCTCCTCGTGGCGCTCGCCGGTGAGCGAGAACACGCCCCAGACGTTGGCCTTGCGGCATGCCGCGGCGAAGATCTCGGTTTCGGCGCCCGGGATCTCCGATGCCGTCTCGTACATCTCGCGGGCGTCGTACATGATGCCGTGCGTCGAGTATTCCGGGAACACCACCAGGTCCATGCCCGGCAGGCCCTGCTTCATGCCGACCAGCATGTCCGCGATCTTGCGCGCGTTGTCGATCACCTCGGCCTTGGTATGCAGCCGCGGCATCTTGTAGTTGACCACCGCTACGCCGACGCAATCGCTGGTGCTGCCGATATCTCCGTGTCTCATTGCAATACTCCTGTCCAGTGTGTGGGGAGGGGGAAAAATTCATACCGTCAGGAATGACCTGACCTTGTCCTGGTCGAGAGTGGCGCGCGCCTCTTCGTGCACGATCCTGCCGCCGTCGATGACGAGGAAACGATCGGCCAGATCGAGCGCGAAGCTGAGGACCTGCTCGGATACGACGATGGCGAACTGCCGCTCCTTGCGCAGGAGGTTGAGCGTGCGGGCGATGTCCTTGATGATCGACGGCTGGATGCCCTCGGTCGGCTCGTCCAGGATCAGCACCTTGGGATCGGACACCAGCGCGCGCGCGATCGCCAGCATCTGCTGCTGCCCGCCGGACAGGTTGCCGCCCTTGCGGGATTTCATCTCGTCCAGCACCGGGAAGCAGCGATAGATATAGTCGGGCACGGCGCGATACCCGGAATACTCGGTGCCGGTCAGGATGTTCTGCTCCACGGTCAATTGCGGAAAGATCATCCGGCCCTGCGGCACGAACGCGAGGCCCTGCCGCACCCGCTCGTATCCCCGCGCATCGGCAAGCTCCCTGCCGTTCAGCCGGATACTCCCGGACCTGGCAGGCAGCATGCCGATCAGCGCCTTGAGCAAGGTGGTCTTGCCCATGCCGTTGCGCCCCATGACGGCGACGGACTCCTGCTCCCGCACCGAGAACGAGATGTCCTTGATGACGTGCGATTCACGGTAGGCAACGTTCAAACGGCTGACTTCAAGCATGGCGTGCTCCTGTACTCAATGACCCAGATAGACATCGATCACGCGCTGGTCGTCCTGGACTTCCGTCACCGTGCCCTCGCTGAGCAGGCGTCCCTGGTGCAGCACGGTCACCTTCCTGGCGATCCGCTTGACGAAATCCATGTCATGCTCGATCACGATGACCGCCTTGCCTTGCGCGATGCGGTTGAGCAGCTCGGCCGTCAGTTCGCGCTCGCGCGGGCTCATGCCGGCAACGGGCTCGTCCAGCAGCAGCAGCCTCGGGGCCTGCATCAGCAACATGCCGATCTCAAGCCACTGCTTCTGGCCGTGGCTGAGCCTGCCGGCCTTCTGCTCAAGGTGATCGCACAGGAACACCGTATCGGCGACGGCCTCGATCTCGTCGATCACGGCCCGGCTGCGGCGAAAGAAGATCGACTGCAGCACGCCCTGCCCCCTGGGCATCGAGATCTCGAAATTCTCGAAGACGGTCAGGTCCTCGTAGACCGACGGCGTCTGGAACTTCCGGCCCACCCCCGCGCGCACGATCTCGTGCTCCGAGAGCTGGGTCAGGTCCTGCCCCTCGAACCACACCTTGCCGGAAGACGGCCGGGTCTTGCCGCAGATCATGTCGAGCAGCGTGGTCTTGCCGGCCCCGTTGGGGCCGATGATCACCCGCAGCTCGCAAGGCGCGATGTGCAGGCTCAACTGATCGACGGCGCGAAAGCCGTCGAACGACACGGTGAGTGCATCCACCCGCAGCAGGGCGGACAAAGCGGTGGAGACCTCCCCCACCTCGCCCGGCATAGGCGCTAGACGGTCCATATCGAGCTCCGCGTTCATTTGGCCCCTCCCGCATTCGGCTGCGCCCTGCTCATGCCGGCCATCAGCCCGGCCAGCCCGTTCGGCATCGCAACGACCACCAGGATGAAGATGGCCCCCAGGAAATAGAGCCAGATCTCGGGGAAGGTCTCCGAGAGATAGGACTTGAGAAAGCCGACCAGCAAGGCGCCCACGACGGCCCCCGGCACCGAGAGCCGCCCCCCCACCGCAGCGAAGATCACCATCTCGATCGAGGCCACCACGCCCGCCACGTTCGGCGAGATCAGTCCGACCTGCAGCGTGTAGAAGGCGCCGCCGATGGAGGAAAGCACCGCCGCCAGCATGAAGACAAAGGCCTTGATATGCGCCGTGTTGTAGCCGCTGAAGCGAACCCGGGCCTCGCTGTCGCGGATGGCGATCAGGATCTTGCCGAAGCGGCTGCGCAGCAGCAGCGACGCCAGCAGCATCAGCACCGAGACCGCCGCCGCCTGCACGAAGTACAGCTTGCGCCTGGCGGCGTCGCCGACGATGTCCATGCCCAGGAAGGTGCGGAAATCCGTGATGCCGTTGGCTCCGCCCGTATCGCCTTGCTGGCCGACGATCAGCACGGTCAGGGTCATGGCCAGGCAAAGCGTCACGATGGCGAAGTACACGCCGCTGACGCGCCGCTTGAAGATGGCGTAGGACAGGCCATAGGCAAGGAGCGCCGGCACCGCGAGAATCATCAGCAGCGTAAAGCCGATGCCATGGAAGGGCTCCCACCAGAACGGCAGCTTGTCGACGCTGCTCCAGACCATGAAGTCCGGCAACGCCGGCGCCGAGGCTTCGAGCTTGAGGAACATCGCCATCATGTAGCCGCCCAACCCGAAGAAGATGCCCTGCCCGAGGCTGAGAATGCCGCCGTAGCCCCAGGTCAGCACGATCCCGATCGCCACGAAGGAGAAACACAGGTATTTGCTCAGCAGGCTCAGCCGGAAATCATCCAGGCCGAGCGGCAGCACGACGATCAGCAGCAGTACCACGCATGCCAGCGGCAAGGTGCCGGATTTTCGTAGGGGAAAGGTCATGGCATCACCCGCGGGTTTTTCTTGCGAACAGGCCGTTCGGCCGGAAGTACAGCGCCGTGATCACCAGCAGCAGGATCGCCACCTTGGCCATCGAACCGCTCATGAGGTATTCGAGCGTGGTCTGGGACTGCGCGATGGCGAATCCGGACAGCGCGGTTCCGATCAGGCTCTGCACGCCGCCAAAGACGACCACGATGAAGGAATCGACGATATAGAGCTGCCCCGTGCCGGGATTGGTCGAGCCGATCATGGTGAAGACGCATCCCGCGATGCCGGCCAGCCCTGACCCCAGGGCGAACGTGGCCGCGTCCACCCTGTTGGTGTTGATCCCTACCGCATTGCTCATGGCCCGGTTCTGCGTCACCGCCCGCACGCGCAAGCCCCAGCGCGTGCGGTAGAGCAGCAGGTACACACCCAGCGACACCAGCGCCGTCAGGCCGATCACGAAGATCCGCGTCAGCGGCAGCTGTATGCCCGGGACCGGCTCCCACGCGCCGCTCAGCCAGGTGGCCAGCGGCACGCTGACTTCCTGCGGCCCGAACACCGAGCGATAGGTCTGCTGCAGGATCAGGCTCAGGCCCCAGGTGGCGAGCAGGGTATCCAGCGGCCGGTCATAGAAGAACCGGATGAAACCGCGCTCGAGCGCATAACCCAGCGCGAAGGTGGTCAGGAAGGCCACGGGAATGGCCGCGAACAGATAGCCGTCCATCCACTGCGGCGCATGCGTCTCGAAGCATCGCGCGGTCAGGTAGGTCATGTAGGCGCCAAGCGCCATCAGCTCGCCGTGCGCCATATTGATGACGCCCATCAGCCCGAACACGATGGCCAGGCCAATCGCCATCAGGAACAGGATCGTGAACAGGCTGATGCCGTTGAAGACCTGCATCGCTACGATGTCTATGTCCATGCTCGTTCTCTGGAAAAAAATGGGGGCATCGCCACCGGGTAGCCGGTGTGCCGCCAGGCATGGCGCGGCACGGCCGGCGCGGCGGGTTCAAAGCTTCGGAAACGGATTGGGCTCGATCGGGTTGGGCGATTCCCAGACGATGTCGAACTGGCCATCCGGCCGCGCCTTGCCCACGCGGACCTTCTTCCAGACGTGCTGGTTGGTGGCATGGATGCGCACCGTGCCTTCCGGCGCGTCGAAGGCGATGCCCGCGGCGGCGGCGCGCACCTTGTCGGGATCGAACGACCCGGCCTTCTCCACGGCGAGCTTCCACAGGTAGACGCTGTTGTAGGCCACCTCCATCGGATCGCCGATCACGCGGTCCTGGCCGTAGCGGGCCTTGAAGGCCTTGACGAAGCGCTCGTTGGCCGGGTTCTTGAGGCTCTGGAAATAGCCCATGCACGCGTAGTAGCCAACCGCGTTGTCCTTGCCGATGCCTTCGATCTCGTTCTCGGACACCACGGTCGAGAGCAAGGTGATCTTGCTGCCGTCCAGGCCGGCCGCGCGCAGCTGCTTGTAGAACGCGACGTTCGAGCCGCCCACCACCGTGCTGTAGATGCAATCGGGACGGGCCGCCTTGATCTTGTTGATGATCGAGGAGAATTCGGTGTGGCCCAGCGGAGCGTATTCCTCGCCCGCGAGCTTGCCGTTCAGGCGTGCGATGGTCGCCTTTGCGATCTTGTTGCAGGTGCGGGGATAGATGTAGTCCGAACCCACCAGGAATATCGTCTTGCCCTTCTCGCGCGCCATCCAGTCCACGGCCGCCACCACCGACTGCGTGGCCTCCTGCGAGGGGTAGATCACGTGCCTGTCCTGCTCCTGTCCTTCGTAGTAGGTCGGGTAGAAGAGCAGCCCGTTGGCGCGGGCCAGCGCCGGCAGCACGGCCTTGCGGGACGCGGACGTATAGCATCCGATAATGGCCGCGACCTTGTCGCGCTCCAGCAGCTTGCGCGCCTTCTCGGCAAAGATCGGGTTCTCGCTCGCGCCGTCCTCGACCACGATCTCGATCTTGCGGCCGAGCACGCCGCCCGAGGCGTTGATCTCGTCGACCGCCATTTTCTCGGCGTCCACGAGCGAGGCCTCGGCGATGGCGATGGTGCCCGACAGCGAGTGCAGCAGCCCAAGCTTGACGGTGCCGTCGGCCCGGGCGATGCGAGGCGCGAGCAGCGCGCTGGACGCGGCACCGAAGGCGATCATGGATCCGGCGGCTTGCACGAATCTGCGGCGATTGAACTGGCTCATCAGATGCTCCTTGGTCCGTATAAATGGCGATTGATGTACTATTCAGAGCAGACCTCCGCGCGCTTTTTTGCAAGCCCGCCATGCCACTCCAAAGCGGATGCGCGAGACGTTTTCTGCAGGCAAAGCTCCGCCACTGGCCGTCTCGACGTCCATCCAAAAATTTCCGATTGAAACGACAAAACGCAAAAAGCCCGAACCGGTAGAACCGGGTCGGGCTTTTTTGCCTTTGCACTTCGCTGGCGATATTGGCAGCGAGTGCGGAATGTCGAATGACGAAATTTCGTCTAGGGAGATTTATAGCATAAGGTTTTGCTTTTAGCGTAGGTACTTTCACTGATTACGCTGCATTTCCCCGCTAACGTGCCGCAGCGCCGCGGCACCGCTTTACCGTTGTGCATGAAACACCTTTGGAGTGCGGCCCGGCCGCGTGCCGCACGATCGCAGTGCAATGCATCCGGCCGCGCGGCGCCGGGCCGATGGCAATCGCCACTCACGCCACTCACGCCGCCCCCCCGCTCCTGCCCCTGGCGCAGCCGCATACTGGCCAGCGCGGCGAGCACCAGCATGCCGGCGATGATGATCAGGCCGTTCCTGGTACTGCCCGTGGCCTGCTCGATCACGCCCATGACCGACGGGCCGATAAAGCCGCCCACCAGACCGCAGGTATTGACCAGCGCCAGGCCGCCCGCCAGCGCCACGCCGGCAAGGCGCGAGGACGGAAAGAGGAAGATCACCGACTGGACCACGAAGAACATGGATGCCGTCAGGCTGAAACCCACCATGGCGACCACCGGCCCCGCATAGGCCGCGAGCAGCAGGCCGGCGGACATCGCGGCAAGCCCGGCCACCAGCATGCGGCGGCAGCGCCGCGGGTTGCTGGCCAGGCGCGGCAGCGTGGCTGCCCCGAGCGCCGCGGCGATCCACGGCAAGGAGTTGAGCATGCCGACCTGCAGGGGCGACAGCTTGCCATAGGTGCCGATGATGCCCGGCAGGAAGAAGATCACGGTGTAGATGCTGATCTGGTGGCAGAAGTACACGAAGATCGCGAGCCAGATCTGGCGATCGGCGAGGCACCCCCGGAACGAATGCCCGACATGTCCGGCGCTTGCTTCCTCGGCCTGCTCCGCCGCCAGGCGGCGCTCGACCTCCCGTGCTTCTTCGGGGGACAGCCAGGTTGCGCTGGCGGGGCCGTCCGGCAGCTTCTTCCACACCACGAAGGCAAAGGCCACCGCCGGCAGGCCCTCCAGCACGAACATCCATTGCCAGCCTCGCCAGCCCAGCACGCCGTCCATCTGCAGCAGCGCGCCGCCGAGCGGTCCGCTGAGGATGTTGGCAATGCACACGCCCAGCAGGAAATACCCCGTTGCGCGCGCCCGTTCCTTGCGGCCGAACCAGTAGGTGAGGTAAAGCATCACGCCGGGGAACAACCCGGCCTCGGCCGCGCCCAGCAGCAGGCGCATGACATAGAACGAGGTCTCGCCGCTGACGAAGGCCATGCCCGCGGACAACAAGCCCCAGGTGACCATGATGCGCGTGATCCAGAAACGCGCGCCCACCCGATGCATGATCAGGTTGCTCGGGACCTCCAGCAGCGCGTAGCTGAGGAAGAACAAACCCGCGCCCAGCCCATAGGCCGCCGCGGAGATGCCCAGGTCAACCGCGATATGGCTCTTCGCCAGCGCGATATTGGTGCGGTCGAGAAAGCTGATCACATAGGCCAGCACCAGCAGCGGCATCAGCTTCCTGAACAACAGCGCGTTCAGCGAGCGATGATCGGCGAGCGGCGCTTCCCGTGCGGGTTGCACATAAGTGGTTGACATGACCTGTGTCTCCTGTCGGCGGTACTTGTTCGGTTTTCGGGAGGCGTCGAAGGCCTCCTGCGTCCGCGTGTGGTGCTGCTTTTGCGAGGCGGCGCGCCTGCCGTCAGAAGGCCACGTTTGCCGCGCCCTTCAGATCCAGCATCTCGCGCGCCTCGTCCGGGGTCGCGACATCGATATTCAACGCGTCGAGCACGCTGCGGATGCGCAGCACCTGCTCGGCGCTGGAAGCCGCCAGCCGGCCGGGGCCGATCCACAGCGAGTCCTCCAGGCCGACGCGCACGTCGGCGCCCATCGCCGCGCCGATGGTTGCCAGCGGGATCTGGTTGCGGCCGGCGCCGAGGATCGACCAGCGGTACTGGTCGCCGAACAGCCGGTTCGCGGTCCGGTGCATATGCATCAGGTCTTCCGGATCGCCACCGATGCCGCCCAGGATGCCGAAGACCGACTGTACGAACACGGGCGCCTTGACCAGGCCGCGGTCAAGGAAGTGCTTCAGGTTGTTCAGGTGGCTGATGTCGTAGCACTCGAACTCGAAGCGCGTGCCGTTGGCGTTGCCGATCTTCAGGATGTTCCCGATGTCGCTGAAGGTGTTCTTGAAGATCAGGTCGCGGCTGTTCTCCAGATGCTGGCGCTCCCATTCGTGCCTGAATTCCTTGAAGCGCTCCAGCATCGGGAACAGGCCGAAGTTCATCGAGCCCATGTTCAGCGAGGCCAGCTCCGGCTTGAACGTGGTGGCGGGGCGCATGCGCTCCTCCACGCTCATGTGGGGGCTGCCGCCGGTGGTGATGTTGATCACGGCATTGGTGGCGGCCTTGATCTTCGACAGGAAGGGCCGGAACAGTTCGGGGTCCTGCGAGGGGCGTCCATCCTTGGGATCGCGCGCGTGCAGGTGCAGGATGGCGGCGCCGGCCCGGGCCGCATCGATGGCCGCCGTGGCGATGTCGTCGGCGCTCACCGGCAGGTACGGCGACATGCTGGGGGTGTGGATCGCGCCGGTTGGGGCGCAGGTGATGATGGCTTTGGATCGGGCTGCCATGGCGGGCTCCGTATGAAATCGGTTAGTCGGTGCAGGATCGGTGCGGGTGCGGCGGGCGGCGGGCGGCGTCAGCTCAACGCTTGCGTGAGGCCATCGACCACCAGTTCCTGGCCGGTGACATTGGCGGCCAGGCCGCTGCAGGCAAACAGCACCATGTTGGCGATGTCGCGCGCCGTCACCATGCGGCCCAGCGCGGCTTGCGCGGTGTAGGCGCGCGTGACGTCTTCCAGCGGCTGGCCCAGCGCCTCGGCCTTTGCCGCGATCACCGCGCGGATGCGCGGCCCGTCGACCGCGCCCGGCAGTACCGCATTGACGCGGATGCCGTCGGCGCCCAATTCCAGCGCCAGTGATTTGGTGAAGCCCACCACCGCCCATTTGGAGGCCGAGTAGACCGAGCGCCCGGGCATGCCCAGATGGCCGGCGGCGGAGGACAGGTTGACGATGGCGGGCTGCCTGCCACGGCGAAGCCGGGGCACGGCGAGACGGGCGCACAGGAACTGGCCGGTGATATTGACCGCCAGCGTGCGCTCCCAGTCGGCCAGGGCCAGGGTCTCGACCCCGCCGGTGGGGCCCGCCACGCCGGCATTGTTCACCAGCACGTCGAGGCCGCCGAGCGTGCGGTCGGCGGCCTCGAACAGCGCCGCCACGTCGGCCTCGCTCGATACATCGGCGCGGCAGCCGTGCACCGCGGGCAGCGTAGCCGCCAGACGCGCCAGGCCGGCCTCCTGCACATCGCACACCAGCACGCGCGCGCCGGCTTCCACGAAGGCGCGCGTGATTTCCAGCCCGATACCGTCGGCGCCCGCGGTCACCAGGACCCGCTTGCCCGCCAGGGATTCGTCATTCCACATAGTCGTCAGCTCCTTGGATGCGCCGATCGGCATCCACGGCAGCCATACTATATCTGTGATCACAGATCGCAAATCGGGAATACCCTATGTGCTATGATCGATTCATGTCCCTGCCCGAACTTGTCACCCCGTTAAAGCGCCAGACCCTGAGCGGCGATGTCTATGTGCAACTGAGAGAACTGCTGATGAGCGGGCACATGATGCCCGGCGAGCAGATCTCGCTGCGCAGCACCGCCGCTGCCCTGGGCGTGAGCGTGATGCCGGTGCGCGAAGCGGTCCACCGCCTGGTGGCCGAACAGGCGCTGGAGCTGACGCCGAACCGCGCCCTGCGCGTGCCGATCATGAGCGTGAGCCAGTTCCGGGAGATCACCAGCATCCGGATCAACCTGGAGGGGCTGGCGACGGAGCAGGCGGCCGGGCACCTGGGCGACGCCGCGATACAGCAGATCGGCGCCCTGCACGAGCGCTTCGCGGAAGAGATGGCCAGGCCGAAGCCGGACTGCTCACGGCTGATCGCCGTCAACAAGGAATTGCATTTCGCCGTCTACAAGGGCGCCGGCATGCCGATCCTGCTGCAGATGATCGAAGCGCTGTGGCTGCGCATCGGCCCGATCCTGAACCACGACCTGCGCTCCGGCTCGCGCCGCGTGGGCGAGCAAGTGGCCGTCAACCATCACGCCCGTCTGGTCGCGGCGCTGAAGCGCAAGGATGGTGGCGCGGCGAGGGCCGCGCTGCGGGGCGATATCGAAAGCGCGGCGGAATACATCGTGTCCGCGGGCGTGCTGCTGGCGGCCGATGCGCTGGATGAGCCGGTGCCCGGCGCGGGCAAGCCGGCCTCGAAGACCGCCCGCCGCGCAGGCGGCGGGCGCAAGACGGCCTGAGCAGGCCGGCAACCCTCCCCTTCAGGTAATCGCCCCCAGCTGCCAGGGCACGAATTCGCTCTGCCCATAGCCATGCAGCTCGCTGCGGGAACGCTTGCCGGACGCCGTGTCCAGCATCAGCTGGAACAACTCGGCACCCAGTTGCGCGATGGTGGCGCTGCCATCCAGCACCGTGCCGCAGTTGAGGTCCATGTCGTCCGACTGACGCTGCCACAGCGCGGTGTTGGTGGCGAGCTTGACCGAGGGCGAGGGCGCGCAGCCATACGCCGAGCCGCGCCCCGTGGTGAAGCAGATCAGGTTGGCGCCGCCCGCCACCTGGCCGGTGGCGGAGATCGGGTCGTAGCCCGGCGTATCCATGAAGACCAGGCCGCGCGCACGCACCGGCTGCGCGTATTCGTACACTTCGGCAAGATTGGTGGAGCCGCCTTTGGCGATGCCTCCCAGCGATTTCTCCAGCACGGTCGTCAGGCCGCCCGCCTTGTTGCCGGCGGAGGGATTGTTGTCCATGCTGGCGCCGTGGCGCTCGCAATAGGCCTCCCACCAGCGGATGCGCGCCACCAGCTTGCGCCCGATCTCCGGCGTTTGCGCGCGGCGCGTCAGCAGGTGCTCGGCGCCATAGATCTCCGGCGTTTCCGACAGGATGGCGGTGCCGCCGTGGCGCACCAGCAGGTCCACCGCCGCGCCCAGCACCGGGTTGGCCGAAATGCCGGAATAGCCATCCGAGCCCCCGCATTGCAGGCCCACCACCAGGTGCCGCGCCGGCACCGGCTGGCGCGGCACCGCATTGGCCTGCGGCAGCATGGCCTTGATCAGTTCGATGCCGTGGGCAATCGTCCTGGTGGTCCCCCCCGTGTCCTGGATGGTGAAGGTCTGCAGCCGCTCGCTGTGGGTGAGCCCCTGCGTGGCCAGCAGCGCGGAAATCTGGTTGGTCTCGCAGCCCAGCCCGATCACCAGCACGCTGGCGAAGTTGGGATGGCAGGCATAGCCGCCCAGGGTCCGCTGCAGCACGGCCAGCCCTTCGCCCTGCGGATCGACCGCGCAGCCCACGCCGTGCGTGAGCGCCACCACGCCGTCCACATTGGGATAGGCCGCCAGCGCTTGCGGGTGGATGTCGCGGCGAAAATGGTCGGCAATGGCGCGCGCCACCGTCGCCGAGCAGTTCACGGAAGTCAGGATGCCGATGTAGTTGCGGGTGGCCACGCTGCCATCGGCGCGCACGATGCCGTCGAAGGTGGCCGGCTCGGCCTCCGCCTGCACCGCGCGGGTCTCGGCGCTGTAGGCATAGTCGCGCGTGAAATCGCCCATCGCCAGGTTGTGCGTATGCACATGCTGCCCGGCGCGGATGTCCTGGCTGGCAAAGCCGATGATCTGGCCGTAGCGCCGTACCGCCTCGCCCTGCGCAATCGCGCGGGTGGCAATCTTGTGGCCGGGCGGAATCAGGCCGATCACGGTCACCCCCTCCTCGGCGACGGGCGTGCCGGCCACCATCTGGTCGCGGGCGATGACCACATCGTCATCGGCGTGCAGCCGGATGGTGCGCGACGTACGCGGGGCGTGCGCTGGGGCGGCGGCTAGGGTGTCTGTGCTCATGGGATGGATACTCGCGGTGTGAATGGCGGCGCGGCGATCTGCGCCGTGGTTACTTGATCATCTCGTCAGGCAGGGCCATGCCGAAATACTGCTTGTAGATGCCGTTGATCCTGCCGTTCTTCAGGTTGGTGCTGACCCAGCCGTCGAGCCAGTTCTTCAGCGCCGTATCGCCCTTGCGCAGGCCGATGGCGTACGGATAAGCCTTCATCACGAACTTGATTTCCAGGTCGCGCGACGGATTGCTCTTCTTCACCACCGGAATCACGCTGACGGCGGCGGCGAGATAATCCTGCTGGCCGGTGGAGACCGCGGTGTTGGTGGTGGCGTCGTCCTCGTAGCGCACGATGTTCACGCCTGGCACTTCCTTGGCGCCGCGGCTGAGTTCCTGGTCCGCGGTGGTGCCGCGCGTGACGGCGATGGTCTTGCCGGACAGGTCGGGAAAGGCCTTCAGCTTCGCTTGCGCCGGTCCGCCCACCACCACCGGCACCACGCCGTAGGGCTCGGAGAAATCGATCACCTTCTTGCGCTCGTCCGTCACGGAGAAGGAAGCCAGCACCACGTCGGCCTTCCTGGTCAACAGGTAGGGCACGCGGTTGGGCCCGGTCACCGGCACGATCTCCAGTGCCACGCCCAGGTCCTTGGCCAGCAGCCGCGCGGTGTCCACATCGGAACCGCTCTGCCTGGCCTGGCCATCGAGCATGCCGTAGGGCGGGGCGCCGATATCCACGGCAACCAGGATCTTCTTGCGCTGCTTGATGGTGTCGAGCGTGTCGGACCAGGCGCTGGCCGAGAGGCCCACGAGCAGCAGGGCGGCGAGCGAGCCGAGGACGCGGCGGTTGAGGTTCATGTCGATGTCTCCTTGTTGGTATGTTGCGAGGCGAAGGCTTCCGGGGGTCAAAGGCCGTTGCCGACAAACTGCTTCAGCTCGGGCGTGGCCGGCGCATCCAGCAGCTTGCCGCTGCCGCCTTCCCAGACGATGCCCTGGTGCATGAACATGATCTGGTCCGCCACCGAACGCGCGAAGGCCATCTCGTGGGTGACCAGCACCATGGTCATGCCGTCATCGGCCAGGCGCTCGATCACCCTGAGCACCTCGCCGGTCAGCTCCGGGTCCAGCGCCGAAGTCACCTCGTCGAACAGCATCAGGCGCGGCTGCATGGCCAGCGAGCGGGCAATCGCCACGCGTTGCTGCTGGCCGCCGGACAACTGCTCCGGGTAATAGGTGGCCCGTTCTTCCATGCCCACCTGCCTGAGCACATGCATGGCCAGCTCGCGTGCCTCCTGCCTGCCGGCGCGCTTGACCTTGCGCGGCGCCAGCATGACGTTCTCTTCCACGGTCAGGTGCGGGAACAGGTTGTAGCTCTGGAAGACGATGCCCACTTCCTTGCGCAGCTCGCCCAGCGCCACGTTGCCGTCGTGCATGGCGCGCCCGCATACGTGCAGCGCGCCGCCGCTGACGCGCTCCAGCCCATTGATGCAGCGCAGGGCCGTGCTCTTGCCCGAGCCGCTGCGGCCGATCAGCGCCACCACCTCGCCGGCGCGCACCGAGAAGCTCACGCCCTTGAGGATCTCCACCTGCCCGAAGGATTTGCTGACCTTGTCGAAGCGGACGATGTCTTCCATGCTTGTCTCCATGTTTCTTTTGGCTCTCGCGAGTTCAAACCCGCTTGAAACGCCGCTCCAGCCGGTACGACAGCGTCGACAGCGGATAGCAGATGGCGAAATAGAGCAAGGCGGCGATCGAGAACACCACGAAGGGCTCGAAGGTGGAGTTGTTCACCACCCGCGCCGAATAGGTCAGGTCGAAGAAGCCGATCACCACCGCGTACGAGGAGTTCTTCACGATCTGCACCAGGAAGCTCACCGTCGGCGCCACCGCGATGCGCGCGGCTTGCGGCAGGATCACGTGCACCACGCGCTGCAGCGGGGTCAGGGCCAGGCATTCGGCCGCCTCCCACTGCGTGCGGGGCACGGCCTGGATGCAGCCTTTCCAGATCTCGGCCAGGTAGGCGCTGGCATACGCCGTCATGGCGATGCCGGCGGCCACCAGCGCGGGCAGGTCGAAGCCGCCCACGCTGATGCCGAAGTACACCACGAACATGATCACCGGCAGCGGCACGCCCTGCACCAGCTGCACGAACACGCCGGTCGCCGTGCGCAGCACGCGGGCGCCGCGGCTGCGCGCCAGGGCCAGCGGCAATCCCACCAGCGCGCCGCCGAGAAAGCCCATGGCCGACAGCAGCAGCGTCCAGCCCGCGCCGCGCAGGATGAACAGGACTTGATCCAAGGAAAGGCTGGACATGATGCTTGGCTCCGCGTCGAAAACAGCACGTTGGAAGAATCAGAGAGGGGTCTTCAAGCGCCGGCGGCGCGTGAAGGCCAGGGCGCCCACGCCCGCCATCGACAACCGCAGCAGCCAGGACAGCACCAGGTAGACCAGCGCGATGACGATGTAGATCTCGAAGCCGCGAAAGGTCTCGGACTGGATGCGGTAACCCACCGCCGTGAGTTCTTCCGCCGAGATCTGCGACATGATGGAAGTGGCCAGCATCATCAGCACGAACTGGCTGATCAGCGCCGGATACATGCGCTCCACCGCCTGCGGCAATACCACCAGGCGCAGCATCTGCCAGCGCGACAGCCCCAGGCAGGATGCCGCCTCCAGCTGTCCGCGCGGCACCGACTCGATCCCCGCGCGCACGATCTCCGTGGTGTAGGCGGACACATTGACCACCAGCGCCACCACCGCCGCCGCCATGGCCGGCACCCGCACATGCACCGCCGCCAGCCCGAAGAACAGCCAGAAGGCCTGGATCACCAGCGGCGTGTTGCGAATCACATCCACATAAGCCGTGACGCAGCGCCGGGCCCAGGCCGGCCCCTGCGTGCGCACCACGGCGAGCGCCGTCCCCAGCACAAAGCCCAGCACGATGGTGGCCGCCGACATGCGCACGGTCAGCCAGGCCCCATCGAGCAGGTCGCGCCAGTTGGCGGACAGGAAGCTGAAATCGAACTGGTAGTCCATCGGGGATGCGCTCTTTTGTTTATGACGCCACGCTGGCCGGCGCCCTGTCTCTCGTATTCGCAAGTCCGGGCGCGCGCTGGCGATCCGGCATGGACCGAAATATATGACTATTGCCGACAATGGTCAACATAAGGAGATACCCGTGTATCATCCGCCCCATGCATCACCCGATACCGCGTGCCAGGGCAGATCGCCGATACTTATGGATAGACGAGCGGCGCCGGCCTGATGGCCGCGCCGATCCCACCCCACCAGCCAACCGTTCCGGAGACAACGTGCCGAGTTCACCGACGGCCGCGCGACAAGACAAGCGCGCCGCCCCCTTCCCAGCCGCGCAGGAAGCCGACGAAGCGCATCGGCATGCGCCGATCTACGCCGTCATGATCGAACTGCTGCGCAAGGCCATCGTGGAAGGCTCGCTTGCGCAGGGCACGGTACTGCTCGAAGGGCATCTGGCCGAGATCCTGCGCTCCACGCGCTCGCCCGTGCGCCAGGCCCTGCGCGAGCTGGAAGCCGACGGGCTGGTCAGCCGTTTCGAAGGCCGCGGCTTCGTGGCCGGTCCCGCCGGCACCGCGCCCATGCGCATCCCGCTGGCCCCCGCCATGCTCGGCGTGGAAAGCGCGCCCGACGTCGCGCGCAAGACCCTGGGCTGGGAAGTGATCTACGACGAAGTGGAGCGCGACCTGGTGCACCTATCGGTGTTCGGCCGCTACCGCGTCAATGAAGTCGAACTCGCCCGGCACTTCAATGTGGGGCGAACCGTGGTGCGCGACGTGCTGCTGCGCCTGGAAAGCCTGGGCATCCTGGAGAAGGACGAACGCCTGCGCTGGGTCATCACCCCGCTGGACGCGCAGCGCATCCACGATCTCTACGAACTGCGCTCGCTGGTGGAGCCGGCAGCGCTGCGCGCGGCCATCGGCCATGCCGGCAGGGCGGAGATCGAAGCCATGATCGCCGACCTGCACAAGGCGCAGCGCGTCTACCCCAAGGTCAGCCGCACCGCCATGGACCAGCTGGAACACGACCTGCACGTGCGCCTGCTCTCGCAATGCCCCAACAAGGAATTGCTGGGCAGCCTGCAGCGCACGCGCTGCATCCTCACGCTGAGCAAGCATGTGCTGGGCGTGTCGACGCCGATGCCGGAGGCCGACCCGTTCATATCCGAGCATATCGGCGTACTGCAGGCCGCCGCCGACGGCGCACCGCGCAAGGCTGCCGACCTGCTGCGCGACCACCTGGAACTGTCGTGCGAGAAAGTGACCCGGCGCGCGGCGCTGGTGCGCGAGACGTTCGCGCTGCCCGAGGTTTCGTATATCGCGTGAGCTGGCGCGGCGGGGTTCCGCCTGCCGCGCGGCGGTCTGCGCGATGCTGATGGCGCTGCTCACCGTCGTCGCCGCCCGCATGGCTTCGGAAGGCGCGCGCAGGTCGTTGGCCATCTGACGATGACGGACGGTCCGGTTGGCTTGCGGCGCCCAAGGGAAAACCCTCGACCAAAGAACACCGCTTGACACCTCCCCACGCCAGCCGCTAGCCTTTGTCTGTGGTCGCCTAGCCATGACGGCAGGCACGATGACCACGGCAGCAGGACTGCTGCTCAAACTGGATGGCTATGAAAGCCCCCGACTTACGCGACAAGCGTGGTCGGGGGCTTTTTGTTTTTTGGAGACGTAATGGAGATATCGCAAGCCCTGCACCACGCCGGTGCTTTCCCTGACACCATTGTCGCAAGCATCCAGATGGAGCCGCGCGTGGGCGACAGCGCCGGCAACCTCTCCCGCTCGCTGCAAATGATCGAAGAAGCGGCGGCGGCCGGCGCGGCCCTGGTGGTCTTGCCCGAACTGGCGAATAGCGGCTACGTCTTCCACAGCCGCGACGAAGCCTTTGCGCTGGCCGAGCCACTGCCCGGCGGCGCCTGCGCGAGCGGCTGGATCGAAGCCGCCCGGCGGCTGGGCATCCATATCGTGGCCGGCATCGCCGAGCGCGATGGCAACCGGCTCTACAACTCGGCGCTGGTGGCCGGGCCCGACGGCTACCTGGGCAGCTACCGCAAGCTGCACCTGTGGGGCGACGAGCACCTGTTCTTCGAGTCGGGCAACCTCGGCCTGCCGATTTTCGATACGCGCATCGGCCGCCTGGCTGTGGCGATCTGCTACGACGGCTGGTTTCCCGAGGTGTACCGGCTGCTGGCAATGCAAGGTGCCGACATCGTCTGCATGCCGACCAACTGGGTGCCGATGCCGGGCCAGGCGCAGCAGCAGACCGCCATGGCCAATGTACTGGCCATGGCGGGCGCGCACAGCAACGGCGTGAACATCGTCTGCGCCGACCGCGTCGGCACGGAGCGCGGCCAGGCCTTCATCGGACGCAGCCTGATCGTCAGCGCCGAGGGCTGGCCGCTGGCAGGCCCGGCAAGCGCCAGCGAGGAGGAAATCCTCTATGCCCGCATCAATCTGCGCCAGTCGCGCCATGCGCGCCACCTGAACGCCTTCAACCATGTGTTGCGCGACCGGCGCGACGACCTCTACGACCCCATGCTCGGGACCGGCTGGCCGCTGCCGCGCCACTAGCGCCTTGCCCGCACCCCGCAACTTGCCGCGACCCGATTGCCCTGACATCGCCATAGCCACCGTCATTACCACCAGCCCCCAGGAGAACAACATGCATCCACGCTCCCTCCGCCTGATCGCAGGCGCTATCGCCGCCTGCGGCGCGCTGTGCGCCACCGCCGTATCCGCCGCCGGCCCGATCAAGATCGGCGTGCCGGTGGGCCTGTCCGGCGCCAACAGCGTCATCGCGCCGGCGGTAGTGCAGTCGTCGCAACTCGCGGTCGACGAGATCAATGCCGCCGGCGGCATTCTCGGCCGGCAGCTGCAGCTCGAGATCGCCGACGATGCCTCGGGCGCGGTGGGTGCGCAGAAGGCCTACGATTCGCTGGTATTCCAGAAGAAGGTCGACGCCATCCTGGCCATGGAGACCAGCGCCGCCCGCAATGCCGGCCTGCCGATCGTGGCGCGCGGCCGCGTGCCCTACATCTACACCTCGTTCTACGAAGGACGCTCGTGCAGCCCGTGGATGCACGTGAACGGCTGGGTGCCGGAGCAGCAGGTGGCGCCGGTGGTGGACTACTTCACCCGGCAAAAGGGCACCAAGAACTTCTTCCTGGTAGGCAACGACTACGCCTTCGGGCGCGGCATGCTGGAATTCACCCGCAAGTACATCCAGCAGCAAGGCGGCAAGGTAGTGGGGGAGGAGTACCTGCCGATCGACGGCGCCGACTGGACGCCGATCCTGTCCAAGATCCGCGGCGCCGGCGCCGACGCGCTGATCAGCGCCACCGCCGGCGGCGCCCCCAATGTGTCGCTGGCCAAGCAGCTGAAGGGCGCCGGCATGACGTTGCCCTATGCCAACCTGGCCATCGACGAAGGCACCGCCAGGACCATGGCCGACGTGGCCACCGGCATCTATCTGTCGGCCTCCTACCTGACCGGTATCGACACGCCCGAGAACAGGAAATTCATGGACGCGCTGAGCAAGAAGTTCGGCAACCAGATGAAGACCCCCAACGAGCTGTCGGAGCCGCAATACGAAGCCTTCTACCTCTACAAGGCCGCCGTTGAAAAAGCGGGCTCCACCGATCCCGGCAAGGTGGTGGCCGCGCTGAGCCAGGTCTCGTTCAACGGGCCGCGCGGCACGGTGCAAATGAACAAGAGCCGGCACACCCCGCTGTCGATGCGGCTTGGCCAGGTGCAGGCAGACGGTTCCATCAAGATCCTGGAAACCTTCCCCAGTGTCGATCCAGGCCCGCAATGTCCTAACCTGAAGTAAGCAAGCATCCGGCGTGGCCGCCCGCCCGCGGCGAGCCGGCCACGCGTGCAGCCACTGGAGTGGAGAGAACCTATGGTGTTGCTGTTGGACATACTGACCACCGCGGCGGTGCTGTTCATCGTCACCGCCGGGCTGATGATGATCTTCGGGGTGATGAAGATCGTGAACTTCGCCCACGGCGCGCTGCTGACGCTGGGTGCCTACGCCAGCTTCGTCGTCACGCAGCTCAAGCTGCCGCCCCTGCTGGGCCTCCCGCTGGCCATGCTGGCTGGCGTCGTGGTGGGCATGCTGGTGGAAAGCGCGATCGTGCGTCCGCTCTACAAGCGCCCGCTCGATGCCATCCTGGCCACCTGGGGCCTGGGCATCGTGATCGGGCAACTCATCGTGATGGCGTTCGGCCGCGAGGTCCAGTTCGTGGAGCCCCCGGTGCAAGGCGCGCTCGCTATCGCCGGCACCAGCTATTCGGCCTACCGCTTGCTGCTGATACCGGTGGCGCTGGCGCTGTGCGCGGCCATGAGCGGCCTGCTCAGCGGTACCCGTTTCGGCGTGAAGACGCGCGCGGTGATCATGAACGAGGATCTCGCGCGCGGGCTCGGCATCCATTCGGGCAGGGTGCGCTTCATCACCTTCAGCCTGGGGGCCGGGCTGGGCGCGCTGGCCGGCGCGCTGATCACGCCGCTGTCCAGCGTCGATCCCGCCATGGGTCTGCCGTGGCTGGTCAGCGCCTTCATGCTGGTGATGGTGTCCGGCCACTCCATGCTCAGCCTGCTGTTGACCTGCGTGGTATTCGGCGCCTGCCAGGTGCTGGTCAGCACCTATCTCAACCCGGTACTGGGCGGCCTGACCATTGCCGTCCTGGCCGCGCTCACACTGCGCATTCGCCCCCGGGGATTCGCCCATGGCTGATACACATGCTCCTCCCGCCGGCCTCGACACGGCCATGGCGCCTCGCCGGCGCCGCACCAGCGCACGCGGCGCAGCCGCACTCGGGCTGGCCGGCGCGGTCCTGCTGGTGGCTGGCCCCTGGGTGTTCGACGCTTATCTGCTCAACATCCTGATCAAGGCCTTCTTCTTTGCCATGGTGGCGGTCACAGTCGACGTGCTGTGGGGCTACACCGGCTATCTCACGTTCGGGCAATCGGCATTCTTCGGCATCGGCGCCTATGCCGCCGGCCTGGTGTTTACCCACGCCGGTTTCTCCGCCGCCAACGCGCTGCTGGCGCTGGCGCTGGCGGTTGCCGCGGCGGCCGCCGTGGCGGCCCTGGCAGGCTGGTTGTCGTTCTACCACGGCGCCTCGCCGTTTTTCGCCACGGTGATCTCGCTCGTGCTCCCGATCGTGCTGACCCAGTCGCTGCTGTCGGCCGGCACCTGGACCGGCTCCAGTTCCGGCCTGACCGGCTACGAAACCTTCGACCTCTCGCTGGAGGCGTGGTACTGGATCGCCGGCGCGGCGCTGGCAGCGGTGACGCTGCTGGCCTGGGTGGCGGTACGCAGTGACGGCGGCCGCGTGCTCACCGCCATTCGCGACAACGAAGCGCGCTGCAACTACCTGGGCATTCGCACCGCCTGGGTCAAGATCGCGCTGCTGGTGGCCACCGCCGCCGTTGCCGGCGCAGCGGGTTTCGGCTATGGCGCCTTCAGCGGCGTGGTGGCGCCGGAGCTGGGCGGCTTCGTGCTCGGCACCGAGCTCATCATCTGGGTGGCGCTTGGCGGGCGCGGCACGCTGTGGGGGCCGGTGATCGGCGCAGTGCTGATCAATGTGGCCACCGCCTACCTGAGCAGCAGCATGCCGTTCGCCTGGCAGCTGATCCTCGGCGCTGCCTTCGTGCTGGTGATCGTACTGCTGCCGCGCGGACTGGTGCCGCTTCTGCTGGCGCCGTTCGGACTGGGGCGGCGCACCGCTGTGCCGCCGGCTTTGGCGGAGCGCGCCGTGCCTGCGCCGGCCACCGCCGCCGACACCGGCGAGCCGGCCCTGCGCATGCGCGGCGTAGCCAAGCACTTCGGCAGCCTCAAGGTGCTGCAGGGCATCGAGCTGCAAGCCCGTGCCGGGGAACTGGTCGGGCTGATCGGCCCCAACGGCGCCGGCAAGACCACGCTCATGCGCTGCCTGAGCGACGGAACCGAACGCTCCGCCGGCCAGGTGCGGCTGTGCGGGCACGACATCCGCCAGCTGCCGCCCGAGCACTGCGTGCGCTTCGGCCTCGGGCGCAAGTTCCAGAACGCCAATGTGTTCGAAACCCTGACCGTGGCCGAGTGCCTGCGCATTGCCGGCACCATCGCGCAGCGTCCCTCCTGGCTGCGCGCCTCGCCGGTGCTGACGCTGCCGCCCTATGCACTCGACGTGGTGCGCACCACCGGGCTCGACGCCAAGCTCGACACGGTCGCGCACGATCTCTCGCACGGCGAACAACAGGCGCTGGAACTGGCCATGGTGCTGGCACTGGAGCCGCGCATCGTGCTGCTCGACGAACCCACCGCGGGTCTCACCAAGACCGAACGCAGCCGCATCGGCCTGGCGCTGGCAGCGCTGGCCCATCGCTACCGGCTATGCTGCCTGCTGGTGGAGCACGACCTGGACTTCGTGCAGGAGATCGCCACGCGCATCGTGGTGCTGCATCAGGGCAGCATCGTGATGCAGGGCAGCTTCGACGAAGTGGTCAACTCCGCGCTGGTCAAGACCATCTACGCCGGCAGCGCGCACGCCGCCGATCACGCAGGCCGCGGCGAGGGGGAGGCAGCATGATCCAACCCGCTCTCGAACTGCAGGCCGTCACCAGCGGCTACCGGAACGCCGTGGTGCTGCGCGAGCTCTCGCTCTCGATCGCGCCAGGAGAGGCCGTGGCCCTGCTTGGCAAGAACGGCATGGGCAAAACCACGCTGCTCAAGACCATCATGGGCTACCTGCCGCAGCTGGATGGCAGCGTGCACGTGCAAGGCCACCCGGTCACCAACCTGCCCCCTTACCGCATCGCGCGCTGCGGCATTGCCTACGCGGCACAGGAGCATGCGCTGTT
Organism: Cupriavidus sp. 96C5-1; assembly: GCF_057798855.1. Lineage (NCBI taxonomy): Bacteria > Pseudomonadati > Pseudomonadota > Betaproteobacteria > Burkholderiales > Burkholderiaceae > Cupriavidus > Cupriavidus sp. 96C5-1. Next base: position 51,689 of record NZ_JBYOJU010000032.1, read on the forward strand.
CCAGGACCTCAGCGTGCGCGACAACCTGCGCCTGGGGCTGGCGCGGGAAGCGCTGTTCGCGGCGCGCTTCGCCGAGATCGAGCCCGTTTTCCCGGTGTTCGCCAACCGCTTGCGCCAGCCCGCCGGCACGCTCTCGGGCGGCGAGCAGAAGATGCTGCTGGTGGCGCGGGCCCTGATGATGCGGCCCGCCATCATCCTGCTCGACGAAATCACGGAGGGCCTCCAGCCCTCGGTCATCGAGCGCCTGGCCCAGGCCTTGCTATGGGAAAGGCAGCGCCATGGCACCACCATGCTGATCGTCGAGCAGAACGTGCCGTTCGCCTTGCAGGTGGCCGACCGCTACCTGGTACTCAAGCAAGGCGAGATCATCGACCGGGGCAATGCAAAATCCGCGGGCGCCGCCGGCGTCATCTTCGATCACCTGAGAGTATGAGCATGACGATTCCCTCGAACCCCTCGATTCCCAGCGGCAATCCCGGCGACATTCCCGCCAGCATCCCCGATGGGATACGCCTTGGCCTGCAGGCGGACCACGCATGACCGCGCTCTACCAGCCCATCTCCGCGCTCACCCTGCTGCGCCAGCTGGAAGGCAACGAGCAGGCGCGCCGCCACTACCTGCGCGAATGCCTGGCGCGCATGCACGCGCTCGACCCGCAATTGAACGCGCTCACCGCCGTAACGGACGAGGCCAGCCTGCTGGCCGCTTCCGACGCCGCGCATGGTCCCCTGGGCGGCTTGCCGGTACTGCTCAAGGACATCATCGATACACGCGATCTGCCCACCGCCTATGGCTCGGCCATCTACCAGGGCCACCGCCCGGCGGCGGACGCCGCGGTGGCTACGCTGCTGCGGCGCCAGGGCGCCGCGCTGGCCGGCAAGACCGTGACCTGCGAGTTTGCCTATATGGCCGCCGTGCCCACACGCAACCCCAGTGCGCCGGCGCGCACCGCGGGCGGGTCGTCCTCGGGCTCGGCCGCGGCGGTGGCGGCCGGCTTCGCGCCGTTCGCGCTGGGCACGCAGACCGGCGGCTCCACCATCCGGCCCGCCGCGTTCTGCGGCATCGCCGGCTACAAACCGAGCTTCGGCATGCTGCCTACCGCCGGCATCAAATGCTTCTCCTGGTCGTTCGACACCGTGGGCCTGTTCGCGGCCGGCGTGCGCGACGCTGCCTACCTGGCGCAGGCCTTGTCAGGGCAGCGGCTGGCGGTGCCGTCGCCGTTGCCGGGCGCGCCGGTCTTCGGCGTGCCCGACAGTTATCCCTGGGGCGCGCCATCTGCCAACGCCGCGCGGGCACTGGCCAGCGCAATACGCGCCATCGAGCGCGCCGGCGGCATCGTGCGCCCGCTGCGCTTCGCGCCGTGGATGGCGGCGCTTGCCGACGCCCACGCCACCATCCAGGGATATGAGTCCAGCCGCACCCTGGGCTACGAATACGATCGCCATCGCGATCAGCTAACATCGAAGCTGCGCGACTTCCTGGCGCGCGCCGGCGCAATCGATACCGGCACCTACCTGGCCGCCTGCGCGCAGGCCGAAGCCGCCCGCGGCCAGTGCAACGACTGGTTTGGCGGTATCGATGCGCTGCTCACGCCCAGCGCGCCGGATGAGGCACCCGAGGGACTGGCCACCACCGGCGATCCGGCCTTCAACCGCAACTGGACCTTGCTGGGCACGCCGTGCGTAAGCGTGCCGGGCCTGCACGGCGACCACGGCGCGCCGCTCGGCATCCAGGTGATCGGCCGCCGCGGCGACGATGCGCGCACCCTGGCGAGCGCTGCCTTCGTCGAGAACGCATTGCTGCGTCACGCATGATCTGCCCGCGCCAACGTTGCTGCGATCCACCATCTTCAGCGAGCCGACACCATGAGCGACAACCACGCCACACCCGCCAGAGACAGCACCGCCCAAGGCTGGCGCATCGGCGTACTGTATTCCCGCAGCGGATTCACCGCGGTCACCGAGACCGAGCACTTCTTCGGCACCGCGCTGGCCATCGAGGAGATCAACGCACTCGGCGGCGTGCTGGGCCGCCCGCTCGATCCGCTGGTCTACGACCCCAAGGGCGATCCGGAGGAGTACCGCCGCCTGGCCGCCCGCATGTTGCTGGAAGACGATCTCAACGTGATCTTCGCCTGCTCCACCTCGTCGTCGCGCAAAGCGGTGCTGCCGGTGGTGGAACGCACCAACGCGCTGCTTTGGTACTGCTCGATCTATGAAGGCTTCGAATACTCGCCCAACGTCATCTACACCGCGGCCGTGCCCAACCAGAACAGCATGCAACTGGCGGCCTACCTGCTGCAGCACGATTGCTCCGCGTTTTACCTGGTAGGCGCCGACTACGTCTACCCGCGCGAAACCAACCGCATCATGCGCGAGATGGTGGAGCAGCACGGCGGCGAGATTCTCGACGAGGTCTACCTGCCCAGCGATGCCGGCGAGGCGCAACTGGACGCGGTGGTACGCGATATCGCGCGGATCGAGCCCGACGTGGTCTTCTCCACGCTGATCGGCGATGCCGCGCGCCGCTTCTACCGGCTCTACCGCGAGCACGGCCTGGACCCGCAGCGAATGCCCATCGCCAGCCTCACCATGGCCGAGGAGGAGATCCGGCTGATCGGCCCCGAACTGTGCCATGGGCATATCACCTCGGCCACTTACTTCGACACCCTCGACAACGACAGCAACCGGCACTTCATCGCGCGCTGGCGCCAGCGCTTCGGCGACCGTCCCACCAGCATGTGGAGCGAGGCCGCCTACAACCAGGTACATCTCTTCGCCCGCGCCCTGGAGCGCTGCGGCAGCCTCGATACCCGCAAGCTGGTGCAGGCCGCGCATAATGTCCGTTTTGAATCTCCCGAGGGATCGCTCAGCGTGGATCGAGAGAACAATCACTGCGTGCTGACGCCGCGCATCGGCATCTGCCGCGCCGACGGCCGCTTCGACGTGGTGTGGCAGGGCAAGGAACCGGTCAAGCCGGACCCTTACCTGTCGACCTACGGCTTTGCCGACTTCTGGCTGGAGTGAGGCCGTGGACTCAAGTATCCGCCGCCTCTACGAAGACCTGCGCAGCATCAGCGTGGTGGTGATCTATCCGCCTGGCGAAGACCGCGACATCCTGGCCGAGCAGCTCAGGCGCATCGGCTGCCGGCTACGCCTGCTGTGGCCGCTGCCCGCCACCCCGCCCGGCGATGCCGATGTGGTGTTCTTCCAGGTCACCCAGGCGCTGCAGTCCGGCGGCGCCTGGTGCTCCAGCGAAAGCAACGCCACCATGATCGCCCTGTCCGACTACGAGAGCCCCGCCATGCTCAAGCTGCTGCTGGGCACGCATGCGCATGGCGTGATCACCCGGCCATTTCGTTCGTCCGGCATTCTCAGCACCCTGGTGCTGGCCCGCTCCGCGCGCGACTTCCAGGCGCGCCAGCACAACAAGATCCACAAGCTGGAAGACACCATCAAGTCGCGCCGGCAGATCGAAAAGGCGATCCGCCTGCTGATGCAGCAGGAATGCGGCAGCGAGACCGAAGCCTACGAGCACATGCGGGCACGCGCCACCAAACTGCGCGTGACCGTTGCCGAAGTGGCGCAGATGGTGGTCGAAGCCAAGGAGGCGATGGCGCGGCTGGGGCTCGGCCAGAGCGGAAAATAGAACAAACGGCGAGATTCGCGGCGCGCCCGAAGGCGTCGCCGCAAAGCAACCCTCACACCGCCGCGGGCGCCTCCAGCCCAGTCTCCGCATCCAGCGGATACACCGGCCGCGCCAAGCGCTGAAACGGGAACTGCGCGTAGCGCGAACTCGTCACCCCGCCGCCGTCGCACTCGACCACCGCCTTCGCGATCGGCACGAACACCGGCCGGCAGTACATGCGCGACTTCAGCAGCAGGAAGCGCTGCGCCAGCGGATCCACGCCGATATGGGTAAAGATGCCCAGGTCCCAGTGCTCCTGCGGCGTCTCGGTGATCACGACCTGCGCCGCACCGATATCGAGCAGCACGGTGCGGCCCATGCGGATGCGCTGGCCCGTGTAGGTGGGACCGCTGATCACGTACTCGCCGTCGCTGATGGCGGCGACCCGGCCGCTCAGCGTCGGCGGCACCGGAAAGATGCCGAGCTGGGTCAGCGGCACCTTGTTGCCCACCGGCAGCGAGACGCTGGCGCCCACGCCGGCGGCGACCAGCGCCGCCACCGCCCGCGGGTCGCATACCGGCCCGGCGGCAATGCCGGACAACCCCTGGCGCAGCGCTTCCTGCAGGACCGCCATATCGTCGCAGGTGCCGCCGGACATGCAGTTGTCGCCGTGGTCGAGCAACAGCACCGGCCCCTCGCCATCGCCGGCCGCCAGCTGCGCGGCGCGTGCGATCGACTCCGCCAGCGGCTCGCTGTCATAGACAAAGCCCGCGCGCTCGTCCCAGATCTGCGCCGCGAGTTGGTCGGCTGCCGCCTGCGCCGCCGCAGCGTCGCCATCGGCCACCACCAGCACGCTGATGCAAGGCGCCGCGATATCCGCCAGCCCGAAGCCGGCCAGCACCGACACCGCCAGCATGCCAGCGGCCTCCGCCTGCCGCGCTGCCGCCACCGCGCGCTGCATGGCGCCCTCGCCGGTGTTGCTGCGCAGCGTGTGCGTCACCAGCGGCAAGCGCCGCCACGCGAGCGCCGGCCGCATGCCCTGCTGCAGCATGCGCATCAGCAGGCGGCCGGCATGCTCGCCGGTCTCGTACATGTCGACGTGCGGATACGTCTTGAAGCTCACGGCAATATCCGCGTGCGCCATCATCGCCGGCGTGACGTTGCCGTGCAGGTCCAGTGCGATGGCAATCGGGGCCTCGGGCAGCACCGTGCGCACACGCGCGAGCAGGTCGCCCTCGCCGTCGTCGCTGTTCTCTGCCACCATGGCGCCGTGCAGGTCCAGCATCACCGCATCGCAGCCGGGGGCGGCGTTGACGATGGCGTCGCAGAGCGCCGTATAGGCAGCGGCCGCGACGCGCCCGCTCGGGTTGGCGCTGGCGGCGACCGGCACCACGAGTTCGGCGCCCGCCGCTTCAGCCAGATCGATAAAGGCGCCGATGGCCGTGCGCGTGCCCTTGCTGGCCTGGTAGGCGTCTTCGCCGTAGCTTGGGTGGAAGGACGGCAGCGGCGTCGCCACCGGCGAGAAGGTATTGGTTTCGTGGTTCAGGCGTGCGATCAGGATCTTCATGGGCTTCCTCATGGCAGGTTCGCGGCTTCGAGCATCACTTGCAGCAGGACGTTGCAGCCTGCCTCCAGGTGCTCGGGCCTGGCGTCTTCGATCTCGTTATGGCTGATGCCGTCCTTGCAGGGCACGAAGATCATGGCGGCCGGCGCCACGCGCGCGAGATAGACGGCATCGTGGCCGGCGCCGCTGATGACGTCCATCTCCGGCAAGTCCAGCCGCCGCGCGGCGGCGCGCACCGATGCGACCATCCGCGCATCGAAAGGCTGCGGCGGAAAGTAGACCACCTGTTCGATCTGGATGCTCAGCCCGGTACGCGCGGCCAGCTGCGCGGCGCCCTCACGGAAAGCACGGTCCATGCCCGACAGCGCGGCGTCGGTGTCCGAGCGCAGGTCCACCGTCATGGCAATGCGTCCGGGAATGACATTGCGGGAGTTCGGATGCACTTCCATGCAGCCTACCGTCGCGCGTCCGTGGGGCTGCCGCTCCATTGCGATGCGGTTGACCATGCCGACCAGTTCCGCGCTCACCAGCATGGCGTCCCGGCGCATGGCCATGGGCGTGGGGCCGGCGTGCGCCTCCATCCCGGTGACCACCACGTCGTACCAGCGCTGCCCCAGCGCGCCGGTGACGACCCCGATCGGCACATCGCTGGCCTCCAACACCGGGCCCTGCTCGATATGCGCCTCGAAATACGCGGCCACCGGACGGCCGCCGACCGCCTCGCTACCGGCATAGCCGATCGCCGCCAGCGCCTGCCTCACGGAAATGCCATCGCGATCGCGCTGGCCCAGCACATGGTCCAGCGCGAACTCGCCCACGAAGGCGCCGGAGCCCATCATGACCGGCACGAAGCGCGAGCCCTCTTCATTGGTCCACACCGCCACTTCGAGCGGACGCTCGGTTTGCACGCCGGCATCGTTGAGCGCGCGCAGCACTTCCAGCCCCGCCAGCACGCCATAGTTGCCATCGAACCTGCCGCCGGTGGGCTGGGTATCGATGTGGCTGCCGGTCATCACCGGCGGCAGGCCGTCGTTCCTGCCCGCCCGGCGCGCGAACAGGTTGCCCACCGCGTCGACCCGCACTTCGCAGCCGGCGGCCCTGGCTTGCGCCACGAAGAAATCCCGGCCCAGGCGGTCCTGCCCGGTCAGGGCCAGCCGGCATACGCCGCCTTTCGGCGTCGCCCCGATCGCGGCCAGGCGCATCAGTGAGTCCCATAGGCGCGCGCCGTCGATGCGAAGGCCGGCCAGCGTGGCGTCGTGCTGCGTCAACATGGTGCCTCCTCTCGCTGCTTGCAATTGTGATTGCTTGTGAATGCTTGTGAATACCTGCGAATAAGCGGCCGCTCAGGCCGCCAGGCCCACGCCCAGATAACGGTCCTTGACGGCCTCGTCGTCCCGGAACGCGGCGTTGCTGCCGCTGTAGACCACCGTCCCTTGCTCCAGGACGAAATGCCGGTCGGCCAGCTGCATGCAGACCTCCAGGTTCTGCTCCACCAGCAGGATCGATACGCCGGCGGCTTTGATCATCTTGAGCTGCGCCACGATCTCCTCGACGATGACCGGCGCCAGGCCTTCCACCGGCTCGTCGAGCATCAGCAGGCGCGGATGATTCATCAGCGCGCGGCCGATCGCGAGCATCTGCTGCTCGCCGCCGGACAGTTGCGCGCCGCCGTTGCGGCGCCGCTCGCGCAGGCGCGGGAAGATGCGGTAGATGTCATCCAGTTGCCAGGGAGACGCCTTGCGCGCGCCGAGCTTGAGGTTCTCTTCCACGGTCAGCAGGCGGAAGATGCCGCGGTGCTCTGGCACCAGGCAAAGGCCGTCCGCCGCGATCCGGTGCGGCATCATCCCGGCGATGTCGCGGCCCTGGAACAGCACGCGTCCGCCGCGCGGGCGCACCACGCCCGCGATGGCCTTCAGGGTGGTGGATTTGCCGGCGCCGTTGCGGCCCAGCAGCGTGACCAGTTCGCCAGCGCCCACCGCCAGCGATACGCCTTGCAGCACGTGGCTCTTGTCGTAGTAGCCATGCACGTCCTGGACCTCCAGCATCATCGTCATTTGCGGCCTCCGGTAATCATGTTGCCGAGGTAGGCGGCGCGCACGCGCGGATCGTTGCGCACCGCATCGGGCGGGCCTTCCATCAATACCTTGCCCTGCTGCATCACGGTCACCGTGTCGGAGATATCCATGACGATATCCATATTGTGTTCGATCAGCACCACGGTGTGATCCGCGCTCAAGCCGCGAATGAGGTGCTTCATGGCGGCCAGGTCATCGATGCCCATGCCGGACGTGGGCTCGTCGAGAAAAATGGCGCGCGGCCTGGCGGCCAGCGCCATGCCCACTTCCAGCCGCCGCTGCTGGCCGTGCGACAGCGTGCCGGCTTCCGCGTTGGCGACACGGGTCAGCTCGAGCCGTTGCAGCACGCCGTCCACGGTGTCCGCGCAGGCCAGTTGGCCGCCCGGCCGCCGCCAGCAATCCATGGCGCGGAGCGGGCTGGTGCCGAGCGCCGCCAGCCGCAGGTTCTCGCGCACCGGAAGATGCGTGAACAGGCTGGTGACCTGGAATGAACGGGCAATGCCCCGCTGCACGCGTTGATGGTCAGGCTCGTGCGTCACGTCCCTGCCGTCGAACAGGATGGTGCCCGCGGTCACCGTGCCGGTGCCGGTCAGCATGTGGAACAGCGTGGTCTTGCCCGCGCCGTTGGGCCCGATCACCGAATGCACGGTCCCGGGCATCACCCGCAGGTCGACACCACCCAGCGCATTGAACTTGCCGTACGCCTTGGTAATCCCGCGCGCTTCCAGAATCGCCGTTGTCATGCTTGCTCCTCCTGTCCGAGCGGCTGCGCCGGGGCCCGGCCCGCCTTGCGCCACAGCATCTCGCCCAAGCCCCACAGCCCGCGCGGAATAAACAGGCTGACCGCGATCAGCAGGAAGCCGAGCAGCATCAGCCAGCGCGGCCACAGGGTCGACAGCCAGTCCGACAGCAGCACATAGAAGGCCGCGCCCAGGACCGAAGCAAAGGCGTTTCCGGTGCCGCCGATCACCGTCATGATCAGGATCATCTCGCTGGTGTGGTAGTCGATATTGGTCAGCGGCGCGATGCCCATCAGCATGGCGTGGAGCGCGCCGGCCAGTCCGGTGATCGCGCCGGAGAGCACGAAGGCCAGCAGCTTGAAATGCCTGACGTTGTAGCCGACCGCCTGCGCGCGCTCCTCGTTGTTGCGGATCGCGAGCAGCGTGCGGCCAAACACGGACTCCGTCACGCGCAGCACCAGGAAGAACACCAGCAGGAACAGCACCGCGACAAACGCGTAGAACTGCCACGGTCCGGCCAGGGACGCCAGGCTGCCGCCGAACAGCGAGAGCGGCGGGCGCGGGATATCCAGCAAGCCGTTGTCGCCGCCGGTCAGCTCCGGCGTCGTATAGGCAAGGAAGTAGAACATCTGCGCGAACGCCAGCGTCAGCATCACGAAGTACGTGCCGCGCTGGCGAATGGCAAACCATCCGACCAGCGCCGCCGCCGCCGCGCCCAGGACGATGGCAAGGCCCAGCCCCAGCGGCAGCGGCAACGCCAGCCGCGTCAGCGAGATGCCCAGCCCATAGCTGCCCAGGCCGAAGAAGATGCCCTGGCCGAAGGACAGCAGGCCGGTGTAGCCCAGCAGCAGGTTGCAGGCCATCACCGCCATGGCATAGACCAGCACTTCGGTGGCCAGCGTGCCGGAGCGCATCGTCAGCGGCAACACCAGGGTCACGCCCAGCGCCAGCAGCCAGAAGCGATAGCGTTTGAGCATCTCCATCATCCCCTCCCCAGCAAGCCATGCGGACGCAGCAGCAACACCGCGGCCATGGCCACATAGATCATCAGCCACGCGCCTTCCGGCCACAGCGTGCTCATCAGGCTTTGCACCACACCAACCAGCACGCCGCCCACCAGCGCCCCGGTGAAACTGCCCAGCCCGCCCACCACCACCACCACGAACGCCACGCCCAGCGCCTCCACGCCCATGAACGGCTCGGCCCCGCGGATCGGCGCCGCCAGCACGCCGGCAATGGCCGCGGTGGCCGCTCCCAGCGCGAACATCAGGCTGAACAGGCGGAAGATATTGATGCCGAGCAGCGACACCATCTCGGTCGATTCGCTGCCCGCGCGCACGGCGCTGCCCAGGCGCGTGCCTTCGAGCAGCCACCACAGGCCCACTGCCAGCAGCGCGGTGAAACCGATCACGAACAGGCGGTACTTCGGATAGACGAAGCTGCCCCACATCACCACGCCCTGGAGCGACTCGGGCGGCGCCACGTTGACCCCGAGCGGACCCCAGCCGGTGATGATCAGCTCCTGCGCGACCATCGCCAGGCCGACCGTCACCAGGATATGGAACTCATGTGCAAGCGCATAGACGTGGCGCAGCATGAGCTTCTCGGTCAACCAGGCGAACGCGCCGACCAGCAGCGGCGCGGCGACCAGCGCGACCCAGAAATTCAGGCCAAGCTGCAAGGCCTGGAAGCACAGGTAGGCGCCCAGGGCATAGAAGGCGCCGTGGGCAAAATTGACGAAGCGCAACAGGCCGAAGATGATCGACAAACCCACTGCCAGCAGGAAGTAGAGCATGCCGATGCCGACGCCGTTGACCACCTGCAGCAGGTAGACGTTCATAGGCTCGAGCGGGAAGCTTGGACGGGAAGGACGGGCCTGGCACGCCCCGTTGCCGGGGCGCGCGGCCTGCGGGTTCCTGGCGGCTGGTCAGGCCATCTTGCACAGGGTCTTGTCGACGGGCAGGAAGGACTTGCCGGCGCTGATCACCTCGGCATAGTCGTCCTTGTCCTTCATGCGGCTCTTTGCCTTGCCCTTGAGCAGGTAGTAGTCCTTGATGACCTGGTGATCGGCCGCGCGCACCTCTTCCGGTCCGGTCAGGCCGTCGTACTTCATGCCCTCGATGGCCGCCACCACCGCCTTGGGATCGGTGGTGCCCGCCTTGAGCATGCCGTCCAGCATGATCTTGGTGCAGATATAGGAACCCGCCAGGCTGTAGTTCGGATTGCTCTTGAAGCGCGCGTTCGCCCGCTTGACCAGCTCGCGATTCAGCGGCGAATCGGCGCCGTGCCAGTATTGCGCGCCGAAGTACACGCCTTCGCACAACTCCGCGCCCAGCGATTCGAACTGCTCCAGCCCCGACGCCCATGCCACCAGGATCGTGGTGTCCTTCTTCATGCCGAAGCTCGCCGCCTGGCGCAGCGTGTCGGACGACTGCTGGCCGAAGTTCAGGATCAGCAGCACATCCGGCTTGGCCGCCAGCGCATTGGTCAGATAGCCGCTGAACTCCTTCTCGTTGAGCCCGTGATAGCTGTTGCCCACGTGCTCGATGCCCTTCTCCTTGAAGACGCTCTTGGCCGCGGATAGCAGGCCCTCGCCGAACACATACTGGGGCGTGATGGTGTACCAGCGCCTGGCCTTGGGCATGGTGTCGATCAACGGCCGCACGGTGCGCTCGATGGCGCCGAAGGTGGGCACCGACCAGCGGAAGGTGGCGCGGTTGCAGTCCTTGCCGGTGATCTCGTCGGCGCCCGCGGTGGTGACGAAAACGCCGCCGAACTTTTCCGCTTCCTTGCCCATGGCAAGCGACTCCGAAGACAGGATGCCGCCGGCGAAGTAGCGGGCCGCGTTTTTCTGCGCCAGTTCCTGCATCTTGCGCACGGCAGTGGCCGGCTTGCCTTCCGTATCGAGCACGCTGTAGCGCAGGCTCTTGCCCAGCACCTTGTCGTACTGCTCGAGCACCAGCTTCATGCCCAGGTCGGCAAACTTGCCGTTGGCGGCGAAGGGGCCCGACATCGGCACCGGACAGCCAAGTTCGATCGCATCGCCGGCGGCCGCCAGCGCGGAGCGGGCCTGCACGAGCGCGGCAGGGACGGCGGACAGCGCCGCCAGCTTCAACAGGTTACGACGATTCATGTCTCACTCCTCTCGATGGGGATAGCCACCCAGGATGACTGGTAGCCGCCCGCATCCGGTGCGCGAACATCCTCCAGCCTTTTATACTATTTATCATGATAAATAGGTGAGACGATAGTAGGAGGCGTATCCTTCAAAGTCAATAGGAGGAAACGCAGCAAGGGAGTGGCAGCGGCAGGGAGCGCCGGCGCCGCCCGCGACCATCGCAGCCTGTAGAATCGGGCTCAGCGCGGACCAGTGGCACGCGGCAATCAAAGGGATGGAAACAACATGGCACCGCTACGAGGCGATGGCGCCAGGACGATCGAGATTCGCAAGCAGAAGCGGGCCGACCTGGTCGCCGAGGAACTGAAACGCCTGATCACGCAGAAGAACCTGCGCCCCGGCGACAAGCTGCCGCGCGAGATCGCCCTGCAGCAAATGTTCTCGGTCAGCAAAAGCACGATCCGCGAGGCGCTCAAATCGCTCGAAGTGCAGGGCCTGGTCAGTGTCAGCACCGGCCCCTCGGGCGGCGGCACCATCGTGGAGGTGCAGCTGGACCGCACCTTCCAGCTGATGCAGAACTACCTGTTCTTCAAGGACATCGGCATCGCCGATATCTACACGGCGCGCAAGCTGCTGGAGCCCGAACTGGCCGCCGGCGCGGTGCCACACCTGACGGAAGAGGATTTTGCCGCGCTGGAGCGCACCATCGACCAATGCGACCCGGCCTCCGCCGCCGCCATCGATCCGCTGAACCAGCGGCAGGAAGATCTCAGCTTCCACGACATCCTGGCGGCCGCCAACCCGAACCCGATGCTGCGCTTTTGCTGCGAACTGATCAACGAGATGATCCGGCACCTGGTGGTGTTCGGCAACGACACGCCAACCTGCGAGCACGAACGATTCGGCGCGGCCAATGTGAAGTTCCACAAGAAGATCCTGGCCGCCGCGCGAGACCGGGATGCGGAAAAAGTCCGCACGCTGATGCTGTCGCACATGGAAGAGTGCACGCGCTATGTCACCCGCATGAACGGCAAGATCAACGGGCGGCTGGTGCTGGACTCGGAGATGCCGCGGCGCGCCAGGAGCGGCCGGGCAGGCTAGGACGGGTCCATCGCACCTTCATGTAGCTCCACCACCCGGCGGCGAGCGCTTGTGCCCGCCGCCACCAGCGTATTACCACCCAATGCACAACAAGAAGATGAACAAGCCTTTCTTCCGTCTTACCTTTGCCGCGCTGATTCTTTCGGGCTCGGCAGCCGCCCATGCGGCGGCCATGCCGCCCTTGCCCGCCCTGCTCGAATGCAAGGGCGCAGCCAGCGGCGTGGCCGCCTATGTCGACGCGCTGGAAGAAGCCGGGCTGCCCGGCTGGAACAGGAATGAAGAACTGAGCGGCTTCGCATCGGCCGTATGGCGCGCGCCCAAGGCCGTCACCGTCGCCGGCCTCGCGGCGCAGGACATGCGCTTTGGCGACTACCAGCTTGGCAACTACACCGCCTACGGCATCACCGATGCCACCGACCTCAACGCCGTGGCAAGCCAGCTCGGCCTGCGCAGCGTGGCCGGGCGTGGCCTGGCCCGGGAAAGCACCGGCGGCGCGTGGATCGTGGCCCGCGAGTACAAGGGGCGGGTTGAAGTCGGATGCGAGTATCCGAATCCGCGGCTTGGCGGGCAGAAGGGCGCAGCGGCACGCTGAGGGCTGAGGGCTGGCAAGGGCGCCGCCCCTGCCCTGCCTGGCTCAGGCGCGTCGATATCTCACTTCCCGCCATCCGTCCTCACCGGGTACTTCAGCGCGTTCATCTCCATCTTGGCCTTCACCGCCGCGTCCAGATCCACATTCAGCGCGGTCAGCAGTTGCGCCAGGTAGATGGCGATATCCGCCAGTTCCTGTTCCACGTGCTCGCGCTCATCCGTGGACATGATCTCGCGCGCTTCGCTCTCGGTCTTCCACTGGAAGATCTCGACCAGTTCGGCCACTTCCACGCTGAGCGCCATGGCGAGGTTCTTGGGGCTGTGGTACTTGCCCCAGCCGCGGGCTTCGCCGAATTCGGCGGCGGCATTCTGGAGGGCTTTGATGTCGATCAGGGTCATGGCGTGGTGCTGTGGAATGGTCTTGCCGGGCGTAATCGCATCATAGCTGAACGCCCACGCCCGGCCACGCCGGCGCCCGGAGCGCCATTGGCATCCTGCCGATGAATCCGCCATGCCCGGCAGTCAGGGGCGGCATGTGCGGCTCAAGGCGCCCAGTACAATTTGTTACTTCTCCGGCTTTTTGCTGACACCGATCGGACATGGGCGATTGATAGCGTCTCCCGGCTGCCCTGTGGCAGTCAATTGAGGAGATGTCATGCGAGCAACAAAAAGGCTTACCCTGGCCGTGGCGCTGTCGCTGTCATGCGGACTGGCAACGTCCGCACGCGCGGACGACGACGCCCGTCAGCCGCGTGCCAAGCATGTGCTGCTGGTTTCGGTCGATGGCCTGCATCAGGCCGATCTGGACTGGTTCGTCAACGCCAATCCGGCTTCCACCCTTGCGCAACTGGTGCGCCATGGCGTCGCCTACAGGAATGCGCAAACGCCCTTCCCCTCGGACTCCTTCCCCGGCATGGTCGGACAGGTCACGGGCGGCAACCCCAGGACCACCGGCATCTACTACGACGACGCCTACAGCCGCAGCCTGCTGCCGGCCGGCACCACGGCGGCCAATTGCCGCAGCGCCAAGCCGGGCGCTGAAGTGTATTACGCCGAAGTGATCGCCAAAGACCTGAACCGGCTGGACAGCGGACAAGGCATCCCCGGCCTGTACTCGGATTTCTCCAGGATCTCCCAACTGACCGGGCGCCCGCAAGACCTGATCGATCCGGCCTTGCTGCCGGTCTCCGCGCAGACCTGCCAGCCGGTCTACCCGCACCAGTATCTCAAGGTCAACACGATCTTCGAGATCGCGCACAAGCACGGCCTGCGCACCGCCTGGTCGGACAAGCACGCCGCCTACGAGATCCTCAACGGGCCGTCCGGCCAGAGCATCGACGATCTGTTCGCCCCCGAAATCAACAGCTCGGTCACCGACCCCTCGCTGCCCGCCGGCCCGGGTGACGACTGGACCAAGGACAACACCAACACCCAGCGCTACGACAGCTTCAAGGTACAAGCCGTCCTCAACTGGATCAAGGGCCACGACCATGCCGGCAATGGCACGCCCGGGACTCCCGCCATCTTCGGCATGAACTTCCAGGCCGTATCCACCGCGCAGAAGCTCAACAAGTCGAACTACTACCCGGACCCGAGCAATACCGGCAACAAGGTGGCCGGCGGCCTGGGCGGCTACACCATGAACGGGACCGTGCCCGGCGCGGTGCTGCAAAGCGCGCTGAGCTTCGTCAACAACCAGCTGACGGCCATGGTGAGCGCGCTCGACCGCACCAACACGGTGGTGGTCCTGTCGGCCAAGCACGGCCAGTCCCCGCGGAACCGCGCCGATCTCACCATCGTCAACGATGGCGACATGATCGATGCGCTGAACTGCGCCTGGGAAAAATACGCCGCCACGTGCAAGGACCCATCCAAGCCGCACCTGGTGGCGCATGCGATCGACGACGACGGCATCCTGATGTGGTTCAACGACCGCTCCCCCGCCGCCATCGGCTTTGCCAAGAGCTTCCTGCTGGGCTATTCCGGCAACGGCCTCGGCTCCGACGCCGCCGGCAACGCGATCGCCAAGCCCTTCAGCCAGGCGGGCGTGAGCAGGATCTACGCCGGCGAAGAAGCCGCCGACCTGTTCGGCGTGGCGCGCGGCGACGACCGCGTGCCGGATCTCGTCGGCATCGCGCAGCAGGGTACCGTGTGGGCCGGCGGCAAGCTGTCGAAGATCGCCGAACACGGCGGCGACGCCAAACAGGACCGTCACGTGCCCATCGTCGTATGGGGCGCGGGCATCGACCAGAATATCGTCGACGAACCGGTCCAGACCAACCAGATCGCGCCGACCATCCTCGCCTTGCTTGGACTCAAGCCGCACGAACTGCAAGCGGTGCAGGCCGAGCACACCAAGGTACTGCCGCACCTGCATTGAGCGGAGCCGGGGCAGCAGCGCAAGCTGAACATCCCGGCACGGGAAGCAGCCCCGCGGATGCCGGATCCGCGGGGCGGTCCCGCACTCCCGGCCCGCAGCGCCGGCACGCCAGCCTCATGCGGGCCTGGGCGCCAGCGCGACATCCAGCGCGGCAGGCTCGCACTCCTGCCGCAGCAGGCAGGTGGTGTCGTGCGAAGCCAGCTCCCGGATCCACGCGAGCGGCGCTCGCGCGCCAGCCCGTCCGGAGAACGTCATGGCCGTCCGCAACAGCATCGCCATGGCGCCAGCCAGGCTGCGCGAGCCGGCCAGGATCCAGCAGCCCGCCCGTTGCACCGGCAACTGGCTTGCGGAACCCCGCACCAGTGCCACCTCCAGGCTGCCGGATCGCCGTGCCGCATGCATCGCCTGCACCGGCCCCATGGCATTCCACAGCGCGCGCCCCTCGGGCCCGCTCAGGCGCGCCGCGTCCACCAGATGGATGACGACATCGCCGTGCCCGCCCCGCACCCACTCAAGCCGGCCATCGAAGGTGGGGCAATGCATCAGGATGCCCTGGGCTTCCTGCTCAGGCACGCCCCAGCGATGCACCGCGACGCGAAGCGGCCGGATACCCCGCGTCGTCATACGGGGCGTGATCGGCTGGATGGAGTGCTGCTGTGCCATGACGGGGCTCCTTGTTCCGGATGCCCCAAGTCTGCCGGCCGGACCGGACAGGAGACTGTCCGGTCGCGCACATAGCATTCATCTCCGCCGTGCCGCCAACGGCTACCGCCCCAGGAAGGCCGGCAACTGCGCGACCAGGTAAAGCGCCGCGCCGATCAACCCGCCCACGACGGTGCCGTTCATGCGGATGTACTGCAGATCCCTGCCGACGTTCAGTTCGATTTGCCGGGACATCTCCCGCGCGTCCCAGCCACGGACCGTGCTGCTGATGTGCCTTGCGATGAATTCCGCAAAATCCGGCGCCATCCCGCGCGCCGCATCGCGCAGGTGGTCGTTCAGCGAGGCACGCAGGGAGGCATTGCGCGCCAGCTCCGCCCCGATCCAATGGCCCGCGGCGGCGACCTGCCGGTGGATGGCGGAGTCCTCCTGCGCCAGGTCGTGCTTTATCCACAGGCGCCAGTCCGCCCAAAGGCCGCCGATATACGCATTGAGCAAGCTGTCGCTCTTCAGCTGCTGCTTGATGCCCTCGGCCCTGGCCTGAAACGACGCGTCGTCCTTCAGGCGCTGGATCAGGTTGTTGGCCGCCGTATCGAACGCCTTGCGCAGCTGATGGCTGGCGTCCTGCTCCACCTGGTTCAGCACGCGCCCGAGCGCTGCCGCGATCATGTCGGCGCCGTTGTTGCCGATCCATTCGGTAGGCAGGAGCCGCTCCTTCCGGCGATGCTCGCTCTTCAGCCACTCGACGATCCTCTCCGAGATAAAGGCGCGGGTCGCCGGCTCATTGAGCAAGGCGATCAGCTGCGCGAGCGACTGGTCCAGCAGCGTCTGGTGCCGCCCGTTCCTGGTCAGGCTTTCGAGCATGCCCGCGGCGGACTGCGACAGGTCGACCTTGTCGATCATGGCGTGCACGGCATCCTTCACGAAGGCCTTGATGTTCTCCTCGTCCAGCACGTCGAGCAGGGTACCGGCCGCTCTCGCCACCACATTGCCGATCTCCCGCGCGTTGGCCGGCGCTGCCAGCCATTCCGACACGACTCGCGCCGGATCGTGCTTGCCGATCAGCGCGACGATGGACGGCACGTCAAGAAACTTCTCCTTGACGAACACAGCGAGGCCATCCGCGATGTCGTCCTTCTTGCGGATGATGATGTTGGTATGGCCGGAGAGTCCCGGCAGCGGGATGCGCCGGAACAGCGCGGCCACGGCGAACCAGTCGGCCAGGCCGCCGACCATGGCGGCCTCGGCTGCCGCCCGCACCCAGTCGGTCAGGAAACCGCGCGGGAGCAAGA
The DNA here is from genome assembly GCF_057798855.1 of Cupriavidus sp. 96C5-1. Classification (NCBI taxonomy): domain Bacteria; kingdom Pseudomonadati; phylum Pseudomonadota; class Betaproteobacteria; order Burkholderiales; family Burkholderiaceae; genus Cupriavidus; species Cupriavidus sp. 96C5-1. The sequence continues at coordinate 68,834 of NZ_JBYOJU010000032.1, forward strand.
CGGTGGTGGTGAAGACGGCGCCGGCGAACAACAGCAGGGCCAGCGCCTTGCGCTTTGCGGTGTTGAGTTCTTGTTCCTGCTGCATTGGGCGATGGAGTGATGGACTTTGACTTTAATTTTGACTTTGACTTTGACTTTGGCTTTGACTTTGCTGTTGCGATCCGCCGCGTCCGATCCATGCCGGTTCAGCGCAAGAGAATCAACTGCGGCACGGCATCTGCGCCGGACCAGATGATCGCGTTCTGTTCATGCCGCGTGCCAAGTGCCTTGGCCGCATCCAGCGTCAGCCCAAGCACCAGGAAGCTCGCCTCGCCGGGCCACTGGTTCGAGGGGTGCTGGCCGATGCCTTCGATGAACCGCAGGCCTGCCTGCGCCAGCTCGCGCGCCAGCGCTTGCTGGCGGCGCGCGTTGACGGATGCGTCTTCGCCGGCTGGCTGGCTGAAGGGGTTCCAGGCCGTGATGAATGCGCTGCACTGCACGCCCGCATCGGCATGCAGTGCAGCCAGCAAAGCGTTGGGCTCGCCCACCTTCAACGTAACCGGCGCATCGCCATGAACATGGTAATGGGTCTCCAGGTAAGCCTGGACGAGCTCGGGACCGATGACTGAGGCAGAAAACAAAAAACCCTCCGTACAAGGAGGGGCGACGCGCTGCCCGCTTGCTTGCTCCCTGAAGATCAGGAAGCCACATCCGCTATCGCGATCCACCTTGCCCGGGAAGGCAGGTTGGCTTGGGCGTCGACCCAATTCAGAATGTGGGCGGATTGGATCATGCGGGGTTGGGGGTGTCAAGGGCGCTGGCCAGCCTGCCCTGTCCGCTCTTCCGGGTGCGAGGCTGGCGTGCCGTCGACACCCCGGCACTTCAGTTACGCTAGCAAGCCAGGTCCGGCCAGGGAAAGGCGACCACCACATCGGCGCAGGATTTCTCGAAAGGCCGGGCGGAATATTTCAGGCGGCGGGCGATGACCCCGGTGGTCTGGCGAAGCGCGGCGATAGCCGCGCTCGGGCCTGCAATGGAGATCCAGGAGGGCGCCGCGTATCCCTCGCCAAACAGGGAAACCAGGTCGTCCTCGATCTTGCCGGCCAGACGCTCGGGATCGGGATCGCATTGCCGCAGGAGCAGGCAGGTCGCGTCGAGCGCGGCAAGGTCCCGCAACCACCGGAGCTGCCTGCCGCGCGCGCCCGCCAGCTCCGACGGCTCCAGGGTCGAGCGCAACAGGATGGCCAGGGCGGACGCAATGCTGCGCGAGCCAGCGAGAATCCAGCTGCCGGCGCGAACTACCGGCAACTGGCTGGCCGAACCAAGGACCAGCGCCACCTCCAGGCTGCCGGTCTGGCGTGCCTTCCTCAAGGCCTGCACCGGCACCATGGCATCCCGCAGGTGGCCGCCACCGCTGGCGCCGCTCAAACGCGTTGCATCCACCAGGTGGACGACCACATCGGCCCGCGCGCCAGCGCGCGCCCCCTGCACCCAATCGATCGCGCCCGCAAAGGTCGGGCAATCCATCATCACACCTTGCACTTCCTGCTCCGAGAAGCCCCACCGCCGAATCGCAACCCGCAACGGCGTGATAGGGCTCAACTCGTCATGGCGGATGGTCATTTCGAGGTAGTCGTTCTGCTGCATACGCAGGCTCCTGTGTTTCGGTGGCCGCAAATCTGGCGCCCAGAGCGGACATTCCGTTGTCCGGTACCGCATCTGGCATTCGCCTCCGTCGTGAAGGCAGCGGTACGGCGATACGCAGCTATACGGATACCTCGATACGTCGATGCATCGCCAGAAGACGAATCTGGAAAGGACAGGATCGGGACCACGCTGGCAGCGTGCTGGAGCACATCGGCGTCTGGAAGCACAAGAAGTACCTGGCGCAGCCCTTGCGCGCATCGGGCGATGGGCTGGCGGGTGCGGCACCCGGCACACCAGTGGCGATCGAGGAGGTAGTGCGCAAGTCATAGGCTTGCGCCGGAGACACGGAAGGGGTGCCTGGCGCCCCCTCGGTTGCCACGCGCGGATTGCCCGCGTCGCGTGGCTCGGTATCCGGCAGCGGGGGCGAGTCGCCAAAGCCCACCACAATCACCCGGCGCCGTCTCCGCCGTCATGCCGCCGGATCGACGGCAACGGGGTGGGCATGAACGACAGCGTCCGAGAGGGGGATTAAACCTTGCGGTCCGGTGTGGGTGGATGCGCCAGTGATGTACTCACCGAGAGCGGACGCCATCGTCGGATGGCGCGATTTGCCCCACGCCACGCAGCACGAGGCTGCCAACCGGCCGGCCGGACACTGGGCACCGTCGCTGCGCAAACTCAAATCGCCCCGTGCCTGCCAGGCGCTGAATCAAAGCCTGATCGGTCTGCCGAACGTCGCGGTTGGTCGAGCGCACTCGAAGCCAGTAGTCCAGGGATTCCGGCCGTTGATGCTTCTCAAATGTTGCGTTCCTTCCGCCGACGATGACAAATCCCCTGCCAAGGGACTCCACCCAGTTCACCAGTTCGTCGACATCGAAGTACCCGTTGGCGTAGTGGAATGGGAGATAGTTTCCCGCTGCCGCCACGGCGTCCTCCTTCGGCTCTTGCGAAAGCACCGGCTCGGGTGGCTGGACAATGACCGATGGCGGCAGGCCATAGCCGAGCATGAACAACGCAGCTTCAATCCTGCGCAGGCCATTGCCATCGGCACACCAATGGGCGCCGGATTTGATGCGGGCGGCCTCCAGGATCCAACTCGCATAGACGTTCACACGTGCCCACGCCTCATCGCCTCCGCTGACGCCGAGGCGCTTGAATCTGAACCCGTCCCCGGACGGATTCCGGATTTGCGCGCTCATGCCGGGGGCCCATCGGAACGCCAGCGCTTCCGGGACGCGCCCGACAAAGCCGGTCGAAGCCAGAAATCTCCTGACCAGCCAACCCAAGGCTGCCCCTACCCGGCTGTCATAGATGATGATCCCATCGCAAAGCAGTGAGAACACCTTGGTATAGCCTGCATTCATCCGGACGCGCCCATTGAAGACCCTGAAGTCCGGGTTCTCGGATTCCAGGGCATGCTTGCCAGCAAGCAAAGCCGCCGGAAGCCCGAAACCTTGCTCGTCGGCCCAGGCCATATTGTATGCAGCCGCGCGCGGGCTCAGCCCCCAGTGCATCGTTGCCGCGACGGCATCCCGCACCCTGGCCACATCCTGCACCTCCCCTTCAAGCGATACCCTGAGTTGTTGCTGGACGGTCTGCAGCAGTGCTTCGTTGGTCCCGTAGTAGGCTCGCCTCCACCAATAGCGCTCGAACAGATCCTCGAGACGGCCGGCGATGTTAGCGAGGCCGAATTTTTCGTCGAAGTCGGCTGGCGCGTGCAGATAGTGGAAGCGGTAGGGAAAGTCGAGGGCCTTCGAGCCGTTGATGACGCCCGCCAGGTAGTCGATGAACCCTGCGACTTCGGTCTGGCCGAGATATTGACTCTTATTCATTTCGGCACGCTCCTTGTGTGGTTTTGGCCGGGCTCGGATATTTGGACGGGAACTGGACAAATCCTGTCCGGTTCCATACGATTCGATAACTTACAAAAAGTTACAAACACCCACCCCATGATCTCCCCGGAACATCAAGCTGTGTTGGACGCAATGGCGCAGCACCCCAACCGTGTCTGGCCATCGACGGAACTCAAGAAGATCATCCGGGGACGATTCCCTGAATTTCAGGATCGCAAGGCGCGGCGTGTCCTCGAGCATCTCGAGAACGAGCGTCTTCTCGAACGCGAGGGCGAAGGGCCCGCCACCCGCTGGAAGCTCCTCGCCAAAGGCCCGAAAGACGCGATCCGCCCCTCGGTCGACCTGGCCCTCGCCCTGCTGAAACTCCGGCAACTCGCCAAACATCATCTCCCGAACGGTGTTATCGGCGACCTGGAGGGATACTTTGAGGGCGCCGCCCGCGTGCTCCATGAAAGCGCGTTCGATACCCGCCTGGAAAACGCCCGCGCCTGGATGGGAAAGACCGCCCGCCTGGACCCCGGCTACCCCCTGATCCCGCCCGATGTCAGCGAGAGCATGTTCGAGACGATCTGGGCGGCGCTGTATCGGGACGAGTCCCTCCATATCCACTACCGGAAGGCCGACCAGGACGCCGCGGAACCGAAGGAACACAAGGTGCTGCCGTATGCGATCGTGGAGAAGGGGCCGTTCTGGTACCTGGTGGTGAGAGGCAAGCGCTCGAGCGGCAAACAGGGGGAAGCATTCCTGTTGCGCTTCGACCGGATCCTCGAAGTCAGGAACCTTGGCTACGAACTGGCACGGGAGGACGATTTCAATCTCGACGCCTTCATCAAGAAGGAGAAGGTGCTGGAGTGGTTTCCGGAGGTGCCGGAACAGATCGTTCTGCGCGTGCGGGAGAGCAGGGCGATTCCCAGCCAGTTCCGCGCGGTGAAGCTGGCGGCCGACCAGGCCATCGAAGAGGAAGAAGGCGGATTTACCCTCACCGCCACCGTAACGCCCTCCGTCGCGCTCAAGAATCTTCTGCTGGAGCGCTCGCCCTTTGTCGAAGTCCTGGCTCCACGGCACCTGCGCGAGGAAATCGGCGGCCTGCTGCTTGCCGCGGCCCAGCGCTACGCAGCAGACCCGGTGTAGCGCACGGCGCTCAGCGCGCCAGGTCCGGCCAGGGAAAGGCGACCACCACATCGGCGCAGGATGTCTCGAAAGGCCGGGCGGAGTATTTCAGGCGGCCGGCAATGATCCCGGTGGTCTGGCGAAGCGCGGCGATAGCCGCACCCGGACCGGCAATGGAGATCCAGGAGGGGGCCGCGTATCCCGCGCCAAACAGGGAAACGAGATCGCCCTCGATCTTGCCGGCCAAGCGCTCGGGATCGGGATCGGATTGCTGCAGGAGCAGACAGGTCGCGTCGAGCGATGCAAGGTCCCGCAGCCACCGGAGCTGCCCGCCGCGCGCGCCCATCAGCTCCGACGGCTCCAGGGTCGAGCGCAACAGGATGGCCAGCGCGCCCGCCAGGCTGCGCGAGCCGGCGAGAATCCAGCAGCCGGCGCGGACTGCCGGCAACTGGCTGGCCGAACCAAGCACCAGCGCTATTTCCAGGCTGCCGGTCTGGCGCGCCTTTCGCATCGCCTGTACCGGCCCCATGGCATTCCACAAGGCGCCGCCGTTGGCGCCGCTCAAACGCGTTGCATCCACCAGGTGGACGACCACATCGGGCCGCGCACCGGCGCGCCCGCCCGGCACCCAATCGATCGCGCCGGCAAAGGTCGGGCAATCCATCATCACGCCTTGCACTTCCTGCTCCGAGAAACCCCACCGTTGAATCGCAACCCGCAGCGGCTTGACAGGGCTCGGCTCGTCATGGCGGATGGTCATTTCGAGGTGTTCGTTCTGATGCATAAGCAGGCTCCTGTGTTTCGGTAGCCGCAAGTCTGGCGTCCAGACCGGACATTCCGTTGTCCGGTACCGCATCTAGCATTCACCCCGGTCGTGAAGCAGCGATACAGCGGTACGCAGATACACGGATACATCGACACATCGCCGCGAGACGAATCCGGACTCCAATACCGGCTGCGGGGCGTCGACATCCGGACGCACAAGACGCACGCGGCGCATCCCTTGCTCGCGCCGGGCGATGGGCCGATCATGCAATTTCGCCGTTGGGCGGAAAACTTACGGGGAACCAAGAATGGATAACGATCAGGACAAGATCGAAGAAGCCGCGCACTGGGTAAAGCATGCGCGAGCGCTGCTGGTCACGGCGGGCGCCGGCATGGGTGTCGACTCCGGTTTGCCCGACTTCCGAGGGCCCGAAGGATTCTGGCGGGCCTACCCCGCGCTGGGCGCCGCGGGCCTGAACTTCCAGGACATTGCGTCACCCCACGCATTCGCCGCCCGCCCGGCGTTGGCCTGGGGCTTCTACGGCCACCGCCTGGCACTCTATCGGCGCACGCGCCCGCATGCCGGCTTCGAGATCCTGCGGCGCTGGGCCGAGGGCATGCCGGAGGGATACCGGGTCTTCACGTCCAACGTCGACGGACACTTCCAGCGCGCGGGATTCGCGCCGGAAAGGGTACACGAGTGCCACGGGTCCATCCACGTGCTGCAGTGCCTGGAGCCCTGCTGCGAACGCATCTGGAGCGCGGACGGCTTCACCCCCGAGATCGACGAAGCGAACTGCCTGCTGCTGAACGAGCCGCCCAAATGCCCGTATTGCGCAGGCATGGCCCGCCCCAACATCCTGATGTTCGACGACTACGCCTGGGTCGATCCGCCGACGGCCGAATCGAGAGCCAGGCTGGACGCATGGATCGGCGCCCGCAATGACATCCTGGTGATCGAGGTTGGCGCAGGAACGGAGATTCCCACGGCCAGGCGCTTCGGCGAGCGCCAGGCCACGCAACTCATCCGGATCAACGCGCGGCAGGCCGGCGTGCGGGGCGGAAAGCACAATATGGGGCTGGCGGGAGCGGCGCTCGATACGCTGATGGCCATCGAAGAGGTGGCGAGCAGGTTATAGGCTTCGGCCGGAGAGACGGAGGTGGCGCCTGGCGCCCCCCGTTGCCACGCCCACCTTCGGGAGCACGACACCTCCTGGCTGTCGTGACGGCGAGCCAGGAGGCGGAACCGCTAGCGCACGAAGCGCACTTCCACGCGGCGGTTCCTCGCGTCGCGTGGATCAGCGTCCGGCAGCGGGTGCGAGTCGCCGAAGCCCGCCACAATCACCCGGCGCGCCGTCTCCGCCGTCATGCCGCCCGTCAGCAAGCGGCGCGCCTCGCGCGCACGCGCCGCCGACAGCGTGTAGTTGTCGTCATAGACTGTGCAGAAGCGCGCGAAGTCCGTGACGGGACTCTGCACGGGCAGGCTGTCCGTATGTCCTTCCACGAAAATCTGCCCCTCCTTCGCCTCCGCCAGGTAACGCGTGACCTCGCGGTCGACGCTCGCGAATGCGGCTTTGGCTTCAGCCGTCACGCAGGCACTGCCGCGAGAAAAGACATTGTCCTTCAACGTGATCTTGCCTGCGGCCGGATCGAAGGCAACCAGGCCAGCCGCGCCTTGTGCCTCGAACGCGCGCTTCATGTCGGTCAGCATGGCTTCCACCCGCTTTCTCTGCGAGGCCTCGCCTTTTTCCGCTTCCTCCTTGCGCTGGATTGCTGCAAACTGGCTCTGGAGAATGGAGACCACAAGCAACAGCATCACCACCGCCAGGGTTCCCGCCATCAGGTCTGCAATGGATACCCATTCGTTCGGCTTGTCCTTCATCCTTCGCACCGCCCCGGGTTATTGAACTTTGACATTCTCGGCCGCCGGCTGCGCTTGCGCGCGCTTCTGGATGCGTGCCAGGTGCGTCAGGATCTGGTCCATCTGCCTGCGGCTGTCGTCGTCGCCCTTTGCGCGCAGCGCCAGCATCTGGTCAAGGGCGGCAAACAGGCGGCTCTCCTTATCCGCGTCGAAGAGATTGCCAACGGCTTCCGATATGTTCCTTGCAGCCGCGCCCAAGTCTTCCGCTTGTTGCGCACCGCGGTCGACCGCAGTCCTGCTGATGTCAATCATGTCATGGAAGCGCTTCTCGAGCGACGTCATGCGCTGGCCCGATTCGGAAACTGCCTTCAATCCCATATGGATACTGGTCGCGACCTTGTCGATGGTGCCTTGCATGGTCATCACCAGCGCCTGCAGCTCCGAGCTAATGCCGGTGAACTCGCCAATCGCGCTGTTTTGGCGCTTGGTTGCCGCTTCCATGGTCGCGTCGATCTTGCCCATGGTGTCCGCAACGCCGCTCTTGAGCGCATCGACCGCAATGGAGATATTCGACGTCGTATGGTCAAGCTTGTCGGCCATGGAGGCAAGGTTTTGCTGGAAGCCGACGTTCATCTCGCCGATGTTCTGCGAGAGGTCGCGTTTCAATCCGTCGACCACTTCGGCGATACCGTGCTCGAAGGTTTCAACCCCCTTGTGCAGCGCCTCGGCGGATGCCGCTACCCCGTCGGCCCCTCTCGCCATCTTCTCGCCCGCAACGCGCATGGCTTGAATGTTGGCGTCATTAGCCTGAACGAAGTGTTCCAGCGCCTCCTGGGTCTTCTTCACTGTCTTGTTCATCTCCTCTGCGGAGGCGAGCTGTGCCACCGCACTGTCCCGGATCTCGGCAATCGCCGTCACGGTGCCCGCGGTGGATTCGGCTACGGCGTGCAGAGGCTCTTTCAGCTCTTCGGTCTGCGCGTCGATGGCTTGCGCAATCTGTTTTCCGATGGATGCCATCGCCTTGATCACGCTGTCATGCATGCGCGCCTCGCGTTCGCCGCTGGCTTGCCGCGCGCGCTGCAATACCTCGTTCAGATTGGCGGAACACCATTGCAGCCGCCGCTCCTCGTGGCGAGTGAGCGTGCTCACGGTCTTCAGCAGCAGGAAGAAGAGAATCCCCCAGGCCGATGTCCTGAACTTGGTGCCAAGCCCCTCCATCATGTGCGTCAGGCCCTGCATCGTCCCGGCCATCGCCGCACTGTCGGGCTGAGGCTTCGCGAGCATCGCGGAGGCATCGTTCAACGCGATGCCAAGGCCAAGGAATGTGCCAAGCAAGCCGAGGATCAGCAGGATGCCGGGCATGACCTCGATCGCCTTCTCCGGGCGAGAGGCCACCACGTCCGACATCTCCGCCAGGGAAACGGGCGCCGCCTCGGCGCCATCCACGCCTCCGGCAGCGCGATTCTGCCAGTTGCTCTGCCACGTCTGCGGTCGCGCCATGCGCCAGACCCCGTATCCGGTGCTGGCAAACATCAGGAGCATCAGGGCACCGATAAGGCCCTGAACCAGTTCCGCGCCCGGCGACAGGAAACGAAGTACATCAAGAATAGACATCAGGCCTCCACCGCGACCAGTTGCGCGGCGCGCTCCCTGCTTGCCGCTTCAAAGATGTTCGAGAAGTCGATCACCAACGCTTGCTCCTCCTCGCCCAATTGCTCCCAGCGTTTGCCGAACTGCAGGCAATCGATCAGGATCTGGCCAGCCTCGGTGCCGCTATCCATCAGGTAGTCGAGTTCCTGTTCGCGCAGGGCGGCCTCGTCCTTCTCCAGCAGTTGCAGGAAGCCCTCGGCCGCCTGCACGTAGATGCGGAACTCCGCCGTTTCCGTCTTAGCGGCTTCCAGCGCGCTCATGCCGGCATTGACCCTGTCCTGCAGCGCAGGCAGCGACGTCGCTTCCTCCGGCGTCAGCGATTCGCTCTTTTGCGCGCGCAGCATGCGATTGAGCTTGATGCGGTTCTCGATGACCTCGGATTCCAGATGCTTGCCGGACGCCTCGCGGGTCTGAAGGTCGGCCGCCCAGCCGATGATCAGTTCCTCAAAGACAAATGGAACCAGGCGCTTGCCGAAGCGCACTTCGACAATCGCGTCAAGGCGCTCGGCGTCGGCATCCGACAGCACGGGCTTCTCGGCAAGAAGATCCGAACCGGCTTGGACGAGGAACATGTCGTCCGGGGTCACGGCATCCACGCTCGACGCTTCCCGAAGCTGCATTTCCGCGTTGGCAAGCAGCTTCTGCGCCGCGCGAAGCCGCAGGTAATGATCGAAATCCCGGACGGTATCGCGTTCGAGAAGATCATCGATCCGGCTGCGCACCAGCATGGCATCGATCATGAACCGCGAGACCTTCAGTGTATGCTGCGCACTCTCGGCAGCGCTCGCCTCGGCCTCTCTGAGAGCTTCCTTGTGCTTCTCTGCTTCGGCCGCCGCCGCCTTGCCCAGGATCTTGTCCTGGTATGCGCGGGCTGCCGCGATGGCCCAGGCAATGGCATCGTCAAGCCGCTTGGCGATCGCACTGTCGCCAAAGACAAGCGTGAAATCGATGCCCTTCTCCAGGATCTTGAGTGCCGATTTCATCCACGGGTGCGGCGCCGCGGCGCCTGCGGCGGCTGCCGCAATCTTTGCCTTGGCTAGCCACGGCTTGGCCTTGGCATAGAAGCGCTTGATGTCGCCGACAATCTGCTCGCCCTGGTCGGCCATCACGCCGACCACCTTGGCCGCCACCTCCTTCACCTTGCCGTAGGCGCTTTTCACCGCGGACGCAACGCTGCCCGCGGCGCTGACGAAGGCCGAAGCCACGCTCGAAACGAAACCAGAAAACCAACCCACTTTCCCCTCCTGTTCAGGTATCGATACCCAGCAGCCTCTTCGCCGTCTGAGCCATTTCACTGCGTTCGCGGCCGACCGGACTGCCGACCTCCTTGCTTGCGCTCCTCACCTCCGCTATCGCCGCGCCGATGTCCTCCATGCGCAGGCGTGCGGCAACGCCGGCTGCCTTGGCCCACAGCAAGGCCTTCGGCAGCGCCAGCCGCATGCAGGTGCGGATATCGCGCCCGCACAGACCATCAGAGCGCCGCGCAGCGTCGTCGAGCATGACTTGGCGGTCCTCCGCCAGCGGGATGCCGTCGATCAGCATCCGCTCCCAGATGCCTCTGCGCGTATCGAGATCGGGCAAGTCAAAGTGCACGTGATGCGTGATACGGCTGCGGAATGCCTCGTCATAGTTCCTGGCAAAGTTCGTCGCGAAGATGACGATGCCGTCGAAGCGCTCCAGTTCGATGAGCAGTGTGGAGCGCATGGCATTGACTTCGTTGTCGATGCCTTGGGTTACGGAGGACAGCCGCTTGCCCAGCAATGTGTCGGCTTCGTCGAAGAACAAGACGGCATCGAGCTCATAGGCGGCCCGGAAGGCGGCCTTCAGGTTCTTCGCGGTTTCGCCCATGAACTTGCTTTCGAGCTCGGCGATGCTGATCTGCACGATCTCCATGCCGAGCGTGCCGGCGAAGGCTTCGGCCGCCATGGTCTTGCCGGTTCCCGGTGGCCCATAGAAATTCAGGATGGTGCTTCGTCCCATCGGATCCACCGCGGCGAAACCCCAGTCCACGTAGATCTGATGATGAAAATGGATCTTGGCGACACTCTCGTCGAGCTGGCGCCGGGTCGTCGCCGGCAATACCACGTCCTTGTCGAGCACGTAGCGTGGCGACCGGCTTTCGAATGCGGTGCCGGACGCCTGTCCCTGTGCTGCCGGTGCCGGGCTCCTCGGCGCCTTGGCAATCGGCTGGGCAGATTCTTCCAAATTGGTTCTCCATACGGGATGCGCCGGGCCAGGCGTGCCGGCTCCCGGCATGCCTTCCGACATGGGCTGGGACGCTGCTCTGCCTGGTGCGCCCCGCGGATATCAAATTCCGCCGGCGTCCGGCCACCCGGCTGGCCACATGAAGTTGGTCCTCCTGATACCGAGTAGCGGGTACCGGGTACGTATTCATGGCGAGCGAGGTTGTCCGATGCCGAGCTTTGACCAGAACAGATCGAATATCGGCAACCGAGAGGTTAACTTGAAGCCACATGGCATTTCTGGATGACCCGAGCTCAAGTAAGCGAGGCTGCTGGTGCTGGCCGACAGGCAGTGCAGCGGCCGCAGTAGGGTGAGCATTGCGCTCTGGTTAGGGCGGGGTACGACGAAGCACCGGGCGACAGGACCATCCGGCGGGCCGCCAGGCGGCATTGCGTGCGTCCGCTCGACTTGCCTGTGACGCTGCCAATGCACCAGCGCTTCAGCAACTTGCAACCAGGCACCAGGTCGTCCGCTATCGTTCGTCCTGCTTGCCGGAAACACCGGATTCAGCCACCGGACACCATTTTGTCCGGTGCATCGTCTAGCATTGCGCGTCGGCATCGACAGACGGCAGCGCGCAGCCGTCCTGTACCCCACCCCAGAGGGGTTATCCGCGGCAGGCCGCATCCTGAATCATGCGCGGGGCATTCTGGCATTACACAGGTGTGGAGGTAGGAATCTTGATAGCAAGTCATCGTCGGACCATTGTCCTCCAGGGCCGCCTGGCGGCGCGCGAGTGGCGCCTGAAGGCCGCGCGCGAACGCGCGCTGGGGATCCATATCGTGAGCATCGAGCAACTGGCCGCCCGTCTCGCGGGCGGCTTCCTCAAGCCGATGGACGACGAGAGCCTGCGCGCTGCCATCCAGGCCGCGCTGCCGCCGACGCAACTTGGCGAACTGGATAGCATCAAGGATCTTCCCGGCATGGTCGATGCCGCCGCCGACACGCTGCGCAAAGCCTGGTGCGCCGGCATCGACCTGCAGGCACGTGCGCACCGGCATGCCCGCCTGCACTCCCTGGCCGAACTCGAAGCCGCGGTACTGGCCCGGCTGCCGGCCGCGATGAAGCGGCCGGCGGAGCTCGCCGCCACCGCCATGGAACGGCTCGCCCACGCCCCCGCGCTGTTCGGGCCGATCGACCTGACGGGTCTTGCCGATGTGCCACCGTGCTGGCACGCGTTGCTCAAGGCCATTGCCACGCGCACGCCGACCCGCTGGCTTGGCGGACCCCATGCCCCCCCGTCGTGGCTGGAAGGCAGCGCGATCGCCATCGAACAATCGGCGGCAGTGCAGCCGGGCCTCCACGTGGTGAGCGCCTCCACCGCCTATCACGAAGCCATCGAGGCCATGCGCTGGGTCCGAAGCCTGCTCGCCTCCGGGCGCGCGCGACCGTCCGAGATCGCGATTGCATCCGTCGCACCGGCGGAGTACGACGACCACTTCCTCGCGCTGCGCGCCGACGCCAATCTCGACCTGCATTTCGTGCACGGCGTGAAGGTGACCGCGAGCCGCGAAGGACAGGCCGCCGCGGCGCTGGCGGACATCCTGGTACGTGGGCTGACCCAGACCCGCATGCGCCGGCTGGCCACGTTGCATACCGGCGCCAAGGGCGCTTTCGAGACCCTGCCCCCGGGCTGGACGCGCATCCTGCCGGCGGACGCGCCGCTGACATCGGCGCGGTCCTGGGACCGCCTGCTCGACCGCCTTGGCGCCGAAGCGTGGCCCGACGGCACCGACCACAGCGGCGCGCTGCGCGAACTCGTCGCGCTGCTGGACAAAGGCATCCAGGCCGCGAGCGAAGCCGGCGAAGCCGTACTTGGCGGACGCGCGCTGTCCATCTGGCGCAAGGCGCTGCTGGCCGGACCCGCCGCGTCGATCGACGTAACGCTGGAGAGCCTGAAGCAGGACGACGGCCTGGAAGCCTGCGTCTCGGTGGCATGGATGCCGGCCAGCGAACTGGCCGCGGCGCCGCGGCGCTTCGTGCGCCTGCTGGGCCTGAACTCCTCGCGCTGGCCGCGCGGCATATCGGAGGACCGGCTGCTTTCCGACCATATCGTGCCGGCGCAGGAGCTGGATCCGTTCCCGGTCGCCGTCGCGGACCGGCACAGCTTCCACACGATCATCGCCAGCACCGCGGGCGAAGTCGTGCTGTCGCGCTCCCGGCGCGACGGGGAAGGGCGCGTCATGGGGCGTAGCGCCCTGTTGCAAGGCATGCCTGCGGAGACCTATCTGCGCCGCAACGCGGTACCCGAACATGCCTTCAGCGAGACCGACCGCCTGCTTGCGCGGCCTGCCGAGTTCCGCGCCGGCGAGCAGGCAATCGCTGCCATCGGCTGCTGGCACGACTGGCATGTGCCCGAACTCACGCCGCATGACGGCATCGTGCGCGCCGACCACCCCGTGCTGCGGGCCATCCTAGAACGGACGCAGTCGGCCAGCTCGCTGAAGCAACTGCTGCGCAATCCGCTCGGCTTTGTCTGGCAGTACGGCATGCACTGGCGTACGCCCGAGAGCGGCAAGGAGCCGCTCACGCTGGAAGCAGTGCACCTGGGGAACCTGGTCCACCTGACCCTGGACGGCGCCCTGTGCGCGCTGGAAGCCCAGGGCGGCATGGCGGGCGCCGGGCGCGAGCAGATCGTCGCGGCGGTCCAGGCCGCGGCATCCTCCGCCGCTGCGCTATGGGAGGCCGAACAGGCAGTGCCTCCGCGGGTGATCTGGCAGCGGAACCTGGACGATGTGCGGGACTGGTCCGTGCGCGCGCTGACCTGGGAGGACAATGTCCTGCCGGGCGCCTGTGCCTACAGCGAAGTGCCGTTCGGCGGCGCCTCGCCAAAATCCGCGGCGTCGCCGCCCTGGGATGCCGCCGTGCCGGTCGAGATTCCGGGCACGGGCATCCGTATCTCCGGCTATATCGACAGGCTGGATATTTCCCCGGACGGCAGCCGGGCCGTGGTGCGCGACTACAAGACCGGCAAGCCGATCAAGCCTGATGCCAGGCTCGACGGCGGCAAGGAATTGCAGCGCTGCCTGTACGCCTTCGCCGTCAAGGCGCTGCTAGGGGACGACGTCGAGACCACGGCCTCGCTGCTGTATCCCCGTGAATTCCTCGAGCTGCCGCTCAAGGATGCCGACGCGGCACTGACCGAGATCTCCACCCACCTGGGCACCGCCCGCGCCAGCCTGCTGGCCGGCGCCGCCGTGCCCGGCACGGATACCGGGGGCAGCTACGACAAGTTTGCCTTCGCCCTGCCTGCCAACGCGGCAGCCACTTACTGCAAGCGCAAGTTCGCCGCTGCAACCGATCGGCTCGGTAATGCGATCCTGGTCTGGGAGGCGAAATAATGAATACCACTGCCATGCCCCTGAACGACAATCACGCGCGCCGCACCGCCATCGCCGACCATGGCCGCTCCCTGCTGGTGGAAGCGGGCGCCGGCTCGGGCAAGACCGCGGTCATGGCCGGCCGGATCGCCATGATGCTGGCCGAGGGCATCGCCCCCCGGCATATCGCCGCCGTGACCTTCACCGAACTGGCCGCCAGCGAGCTGGTCATCCGCGTGCGCGAATTCGTCGACGAGCTTACCGCTGGCCGCATTCCCAAGGAACTCAGCGCTGCCTTGCCCGACGGCCTCGGCGCGCACCACCAGGCGCACCTGCACGCCGCCAGCGCGGCCATCGACGAGATCACCTGCTCCACCATCCACGGCTTCTGCCAGCGGCTGATCAAGCCCTATCCGGTCGAAGCCAACATCGACCCCGGCGCCGGCATCATGGACCGGGACCAGGGCGACCTGGCCTTCGTCGACATCGTCGAAAGCTGGCTGCGCGAACAGCTGGACGGCGCGCAAGCGGGCCTGATCGCCGAACTGGTGCTGCACGATCCCGAGGGCACGGTCAAGCTGGTCCACCGCATCGTCGACGCGCTGCGCCACCGCCCCCACACCACCGTGCGGGCAGCACTGCCGCTGGCGCCGCTGGTGTCCGGCTTCCGGCGCACGGCGGCCGAGCTGGGCGCGTTCGTCGCGGGCTCGGAGGTACAAGAGTCCGGCGTCATGGAGATCGACAGCCAGTTTGCGGACATGGCGCGAGCGCTGGACTTCCAGCTGGCCGAAGACCGGCCCGCCGATCTCGCCAGGCTGGTGATGACCCGGCCACATGCCGCGCTTTGCACGACCGAGGGAACCTTCAGGGTCCTCAAGCGCAAAGGGAAATGGGGGGAAGCCGCCAAAGCCGCCGGGCAGTCCAAGGCAGAAGGCGAGCAAGGCTACGCCGCAGCCGCGCTGCTGTACCAGGCGTGCTGCCTGGCGTGGCAACAACTCGAAGAGCAAGTCGCCAGCCGCGTGCTGTCCGCCATGGTCGAGGCCGTGCAGCCCGTCATCCAGCGCTTCCGCGACTACAAGCGCGCGGCGGCGCTGCTCGACTTCGACGACCTGATCCTTGCCGCGCGCGATCTGCTGCGCGATCACGAGCCCGTGCGCCAGGCGCTCGCGGCACGCTATCGCCACGTGCTGGTGGACGAGTTCCAGGACACCGATCCCCTGCAGGCGGAGATCGTATGGCGGCTCTGCGGCGAGCCCGCCAATGCGGACGCACGCGACGACTGGACCCGCTTCGCGATCCGCCCCGGCGCGCTGTTCCTGGTAGGCGACCCCAAGCAGGCGATCTACCGCTTCCGCGGTGCCGACGTGGCCGCCTATGTGCAGGCACGCAGCGCCTTCGCCGCGCTGGATGCCGGCAGCGTGCTGCCGATCTCCACCAACTTCCGCTCACGCGCGCCGATCCTCCAGTTCGTGAACGAGCGCTTCCAGGGCGTTCTTTCCGCCGACGGACAACCGGGGTTCACCGCGCTCGATCCGTTCCACCACGCGGACCAGGCGCAGCGTTGCGTAGTCGCGCTGGACATCGAGGTAAACGCCGAAGGCGACCAGGCCACGTCCGAGCAGATGCGCGACGCCGAGGCCGACGCCGTCGCGAAAATGTGCGCCCGCATGATCGGCAGCCAGGACATCGCCGACCGCAAGAACGGCGCGCGGCGCGCCTGCCGGCCCGGCGATATCGCGTTGCTGGCCCCGACCGGCAGCGACCTGTGGCGCTACGAGGCAGCGCTGGAGCGCCGCGGCATTCCGGTCGCCACGCAGGCCGGCAAGGGCTTCTTCCAGCGGCAGGAAGTGCAGGACCTGATCGCGGTGACGCGCGTGCTGGCGGATACGCGCGACACGCTCGCGCTCGGCGCCCTGCTGCGGGGCCCGCTGGTCGGCCTGGCCGAGGAAGCGCTGCTCGACATCGTCTGGGCGCTGCCCCGCCGCGAGGATGCGCCCGATGCGTTGCCGATCCTGGATCTCAACCTCGACACAGAGAGCGTCCGGCACCGCCTGGCGCGCGACGTGATCGGCAAGCTGCAGGCGCTGCGCCGCAAAGCCAACGCCACCACGCCATACGACCTGCTGTCGCAGGCCATCGACGTGCTGCGCGTGCGGCCCATCCTGCTGGAGCGCCACCGCGGCCAGGCCGAGCGGGCGCTGGCCAATGTCGATCTCTACCTCAACCTTTGCCGAGCCTATGCCGTGCGCGGGTTGCGGGCCTTTGCCGAAGCCATGACGGCGGCGTGGACCGATGCGTCGCGCGCCAGCGAAGGCCGCCCCGATGCGCAGGAAGAGGCGGTGGCGCTCTACACCATGCACGCCGCGAAAGGGCTTGAATGGCCGGTGGTGGTGCCGATCAACACCATGACGCAGGTGGTGGCGGCGGACACCGCGGTAACCGACCGCGCCACCGGCCATCTCTACTGCCCGGTGTTCGGCATCAAGCCCGCAGGCTACGAGGCAGCGCGCAATGCCGAGAAGGCCGAACTCGAACGCGAGCGGATCCGCCTCTGGTACGTGGCAGCCACCCGCGCGCGCGAACTGCTGATCCTGCCGAGGCTCGACGTCGAGGTGAAGGACTCGGCGTGGATCTCCCTGCTCGATCTCTCGCTGCCGGAACTCGATGCACTCGACCTGGAGACGCTGACGGCCGCGGCAGGCACCGCCTCCGCGGCAACGGAGAACCACCAGACCAGCGAAGGCTTCGGCAATGAAGCGCTGGCCATCCTGCTTCAACGCAGGCATCTGGACTGGCGCGCGCCGAGCCGCGACGAAGGCGCCAACGGCCCGCTGCTGCAGGAAGAAGTCCCCGAGATCCTGATCGACGCGGGCGAAGGCCACGCAAGCCGCGCCGCATCGTTCCCCGTGGTCCAGGGCGGACGCGAACGTGGCCTCGTCATCCACAAGCTGCTGGAAGAAGTGCTCACCGGCGAGACCCGCGACGCCACGGCGGCGCTCCAGGCGCGCGCCGCCGAACTCATCCGGACGCTAGGCGAAGACGCGCACGACGACGCCGCCATCGGCCTGTCGCCCGAAGAAATGGCGGACTGCGTGGCACGCACGCTGGCCCTGCCCGAAATCGCCGCGCTGCGGCCGACACTGGTACCGGAGTTGCCGGTCTATGCCTCGAACGTCAACGGAAGCACGGAGCAAGCCACCGTCGGCATCGCCGACGCCGCCAGCTTTGCCGAGGACGGCAGCCCGCAGGTCATCATCGACTGGAAGAGCGACGTCCATCCGGATGCGGCGACACTCGATCACTATCGCGCCCAGGTGCGCAGCTACCTGGACATGACCGGCGCGGTGCGCGGCTTGATCGTGCTGGTGACGCCGGGGCTGGTGATACCGGTCGCGGCGGCGCGATAGCTGCCCATGGCGCACCGTTGCCGAAAACCTGATCCTCGCCAGCGCGAACGGAGCAAATCCGTGCAATATCGAGCGGCGCCGCCCCTAGATCCTGTCCAGCAACACCGCGGCGGCGCGCTCCGAAAGCACCAGCACCAGCTTCATCGTCGCCCGGGTAGCACCGACGAAAAGCCTTCTGATCTCCTTCTCGCTCATCGTCTCGAAGTCGATCTCGGCAAACACGATGGCCGGAGCCGACTGCCCCTTGAAGCGAAAGACGGATTCCGCCAGCACCTCGCCATGCGAGTAGACCGGCTGCCCCTGCGCATCGTAGCTGCCGGTAAAGGCGCGCAGCTTGTGCGGGCCGAGCTGGTCGTAACCGAGCAGCCGGGAATTCTCGCGGCCCCGGTAACTCAGCAGCGCAACGTCTTCCTTGCGAAAGCCCGCCGCGTAACACAGGCGGATGCCTTCCTTGACCGACTGCAAGAGCCCCGCATTGTCTTCATAGACAAGGAACTCCACCTCGGCGGTGGAAATCGGCGCCGTGGCCTCGATCTCGATCTC
The DNA here is from genome assembly GCF_057798855.1 of Cupriavidus sp. 96C5-1. Classification (NCBI taxonomy): domain Bacteria; kingdom Pseudomonadati; phylum Pseudomonadota; class Betaproteobacteria; order Burkholderiales; family Burkholderiaceae; genus Cupriavidus; species Cupriavidus sp. 96C5-1. The sequence continues at coordinate 87,213 of NZ_JBYOJU010000032.1, forward strand.
CGGCGGCAACAACGGCTGCAGCAGCTTGACCACCGCACGCGGGCTGCGGAAATTGCTCTTCGCGCGCAGCCGCACCCAGCCCGGCAACGCTGCCGGCGGATGGCCATAGAGGTTCTGCATCGGGTCTTCCAGCCAGAGCACCCGCGCCTCCGGGCGCGCATGCCGCAGCACCAGATCGCGCCACGCTGGCGCGAAGTCCTGCCCTTCGTCCACGATCACCGTGTCGAAGAGAAACGCCTCGGGAACGGGCAGCCCCTGCACGTCCGCGACGAGTTTCGAGAACGCATCCGGCTGGCTGAAATCGGGCATCCCGCCGCTGTGGCGGAACAACTGATCGCACAACATGTGAAATGTGCAGACCAGCCCGCCCGCAGGCGCGATGCGCCCAAAATGATCGGCCAGGGGCCGGTTGAAGCAAACATAGAGCGGACGCCGCCCGCGCAGGACCGCATCGCGATACTCGGCCAGGGCAAGCTGCGTCTTGCCCGAGCCCGCGGTGCCCGTCACCCGCAGGCGGAAAGGCTCGATATCCAGCTGGCGCGCCCAGTGCGACAGGCCGCCTGACACCCGCGTCACCAGCGTGCGCGCCTGGCCGATCAGGGCGCTGACATCGGTCTCCAGCTGGATGGTGTCGCACAGGAAACGATGGACCCGCTCAGCCAGCGGCTGCGCCTCGCCCGGCGGCAGGATGGCCTGGATCAGGCCGCAGAGCTGGTCGCGCCGCCGGGCATCGACAATGCGCTCGGGCGACAGCCCCGCGGTCAGGGGGGACTGGACGGTATAGTCCGGGCAATAGAGCAGGTGCTCGATGACCACCGGCTGCCCGTTCAGGCAACGCATCAGCTTGGCGCGCAGCCCATCCGCCGTGCGGCCCATCTGCACCGATACGAACTTGATCTTGCCCGCGTAGTTCTTGGCGAGGCCGTCGGCGGTCTCCTCCAGAAAGCCGCTCTTCTGCTCGATGATCAGCAACTGTCCCGCGCGGTTCACGACCACAAAGTCGATCTCCCCGTAGATCGCATGCGCGCGCTCCACGTTGGTCCAGTGCACGGAGTGATAGACCGTATAGTCGTCGGGCAGGCCGGCGGCCAGGATGGCGAGCGTATCGAGCTCGCGCTGGACGGGACCGCTCGCCTCCATGGTTTCCCAGTCGTCGGGGATTACGCGTGCCACTGGAGTTCTCCACTGTGTTCAGGATCACGCGAGAATACCCTAACGCCCCCGCTTGTAAAGCCGCGAATACCGCCCCTGCCCGCGCTGCCGCCACGTCCGGCTAGCCGGGAGAGCGGGCTGACCGCCAGGCAGTCCGGCAGGCGCGGCGCCCGCATCGCCCCACTGCATGCGACACATGTTGACGCATGCCTGGCGACAATGATCTCCATTCAGACTGGAGATCACCGTGATCATGCGTCGCCGCCCACCCCGCTATTCCCGTATTCCGCCGGAGCTCCCGCCGATCGTGCGGCTTTGGCTGCTTCGCTTGCTGGTTCCCCTGGGCGCCCACCAGGAGTTCGTCCAGCGCAGCGGATTCAGCAACGACACGCTGGCGCAGCTGCTTGGACTGGAGGAATGGATTGACCCCGAGTCCGAGGATTTCAATCCGAAGACGGTCCGGACGCGGCTGCGCAAGCTGCATCGGGAAGCGGAAGACCAACGCCACGAGCCCCAGTTCTCCGCCTGCCTGGAGAGCAATATTGCGCGCCTGGCCGAGCTCGTGGGTCTGTCGGACACGGACTGCCGTATCCTGGCGTTTGTCGTCATGCTGAAGAACGAACGCCTGCTCGACGACACCGCAGACTGGCTTGGGCACCTCTCGTCGGCCAAGGTGTTCCATGTGCTTGGGGTGCTGCTCGATGTGCCAGAGCCGGATGTCCGCGATGCCCTGAACACGCAGGGTGTCCTGGCGCAGTCCGGCCTGGTTTGCGTCGACCGCAGTTGCCGTTGCACGCTGAACGGCAAGCTGGAGTTGCTTTCGGACAGTTTCGCCGACCATATCGTCTCCTCCGACGCCGACCCCGTGGGCCTGCTGCGCGACACCGTGGCGTTGGCAGCGCCGGGGCAACTGGCGCTGGCGGACTACGAGCACATCGGCGCCTCCCTGGCCGTGCTCAGGCCCTACCTGCGGCACGCGCTATCGTCCGGACGAAAAGGGGTGAACATCTTCGTGCACGGCTCGCCCGGCACCGGCAAGAGCCAACTCGCCAAAGCCCTGGCCAAGGATCTCGGCAGCGAACTCTTCGAGGTAGCCAGCGAGGACGACGATGGAGACCCCATCAACGGCGAACGGAGGCTACGGGCCTTCCGGGCTGCCCAGAGCTTTTTTGGCCAGCGCCAGGCGCTGATCGTCTTCGACGAAGTGGAAGACGTCTTCGACGATGGCGAAGGCATCTTCGGGCGCAAGAGCACGGCGCAAGCCCGCAAGGCGTGGATCAACCGGATGCTGGAGGCGAACCCGGTACCCACGCTGTGGCTGTCCAATTCCGCGGGCGGCCTCGATGCCGCCTTCATCCGGCGCTTCGACATGATCATTGAGTTGCCGGTACCGCCCAGGAAACAGCGCGCCAGGATCATCGAAAGCGCCAGCGCGGGCCTGCTGGACGCCCGCGCAGTGGAGCGCGTGGCCGAGTCCGAGGTATTGGCACCGGCCATCGTGACCCGTGCAGCATCGGTGGTGCAGGCCATCCGCGAGGAGCTGGGTCCGCAGGGGGCGGCATCGGCCATGGAACTGCTGATCGGCAATACGCTGGAGGCGCAAGGGCACCCGCCGATCGGCAAGCCGGACCCGTGCCGCTTGCCGGAAACCCATGACCCGGCCTTTACACACGCGGATGCCGATCTGGCCGAACTTGCCGCGGGCATAGTGCGAACCGGGACGGCACGGCTTTGCCTGTACGGTCCGCCGGGCACCGGGAAGACCGCCTATGGCCGCTGGCTGGCCGACCGGCTGGAAGCCCCGCTGCATGTGAAACGCACCTCGGACCTGATATCCAAATGGGTTGGCGACAGCGAAAAGAATATCGCCCACGCGTTCAGGCAGGCCGAGCAGGATGGGGCCGTACTCCTCATCGATGAAGTGGACAGCTTCCTGCAGGACCGCCGCGATGCCCAGCGGAGCTGGGAAGTCAGCCTCGTCAACGAGATGCTGACGCAGATGGAGTCGTTCTCCGGCGTGTTCGTGGCCTCGACCAATCTGATGCAGGGGCTGGATCAAGCCGCGCTGCGGCGGTTCGACCTGAAGGTAAGGTTCGACTACCTCAAGCCCCCCCAGGCGTGGGGACTGCTTCTCCGCCACTGCCAGGCGCTCGCGCTTGCGGCACCCTGCGCAGACCTGCAGGCCCGGCTCGGCCGCCTCAATGTGCTGACGCCGGGGGATTTTGCAGCGGTCGTCCGCCAGCACCGTTTCCGGCCTGTCGGCTCTCCCGCGGCATTCATCGCCGCGCTCGAAGCGGAATGCGCCGTCAAAGAAGGGGCGAAGGGCATGCTCGGCTTCCTTTGATGCCGATCGGCGTGGAATAATCCATGAGCCCGCTTACGAGAATAAGAATGCGCTCACTATCCAGGTCGAAGTTGCCAGCCTTCCGTGCATGCCCCAAACGGCTCCGGCAGTATTCTCCCGGCCCCGACGGCCTGATGCACTGACAGCATGTCCAAGCGTCCCGACACGATCGAAACCGTCCTGCTGGCGCTGGAACTGCTTCGCCGCATTCCACGCAATCGCAAGGTCTCCGCCACCGAATTGCATAGTCAACTGACCAATGCAGGACTCTCAAGGGATCTGCGGACCATCCAGCGCCAGCTCGAAATGCTCAGCGAGCATTTCGAGATCGAGCGCGACGACAGCAGCAAGCCTTATGGCTACCGCTGGAAGGAGAGGGCGAACGGACTATCGCTGCCCGTGCTCAATGAGCAGGAGTCGCTCATGCTCGCGCTTGCAGAGCAGCATCTGCAGAATCTGCTACCAGCCAGCCTGATGAAATCAATGGCTGGATTCTTCCAGCAGGCGCGTACGAATCTCGGCCCCCAGGCGACCGGCAAGCGTAGGCAGGAGAAGGAAAGGGAGTGGCTGTCCAAGGTGAGAGTGGTCAGCACCACGCAGCCGCTCCTGCCGCCGAAAATCAGACCCGGCGTATTCGAGGCTGTCAGCAATGCACTCTACGGAAACCTCTGGCTGAAGCTCGACTACAAGAATGCGGCCGGGCACCGGAAGACCGCAAACGTGATGCCATTGGGCCTGGCACAGCAGGGCGCGAGGCTATACCTGGTGTGCCGCTACGATGGATACGACAACGAGCGCAGCCTCGCCTTGCATCGCATCGCCTCGGCGCAAGCCTCGACACACACATTCGAACGGCCGAAGGACTTCGATTTGCAGAAATACGATGCGGATGGCCGGTTCGGATTCGGGGAGGGAAAACGCATTCGCCTCACCTTCCGCATCGACAAGGACCCAGGCTTGCACCTGCTGGAATCCCCTCTGTCGTTGGATCAACAGATCGCGGAGATTGGCAATCAGTTCGAGATCAGCGCCACCGTCGTCGAGACCGCGCAGCTCGATTGGTGGCTTCGCGGATTCGGCAGCCAGGTGACCGATATACGGCGCGTCCCCGTCGCGATTGCCGATCCTGATCCGGCTCCGGCGGACGGCGCCTTGCCGTGATCCGTCCCGCGGCATTGAAACGTGGCCGGCAGACACTCCGGATAGGCGAGGATCCGTAACAACGCGACCACGAAATTTTGGCTATGGAGAAGCCTGGCATTGGTGTATTCAGCGACAGGTATTCAGGAATCGGTGCCGGATGACGATGTATTGGATGGCTCGATGTATTCGATGGCTATTTCTTGGGCCGAATTTGGCCTGGCAGATGTAGGAATATCAGGTACCTATCATGACATTGACATGGGGGCTTCTTGGCCCCGGGAAGCTGGCAAGCGAGCGGCGCACAAGAACATTGGGCGTAGCTTCATCAATCCGTTCGTTCAACGACCTGGCCGTGCCGGGCCTCGGGGGCGTGTGGTTCGGCAAGCAGTTGTTCCTCGCCACCCTGGGCGTACGGATTGCCCAGTGCGCGGGGGAAGAGGGTAAGCACCTCACCAATATCGAGACGGCCAACGCCGTCGAGGCGCTGGCCTGCTGGCTGGCATTCGACAGCAACGACTGGACACGCGATCCGCGCCTGCGCGGCAGCACGAAAATGCAAGGCAAGACCGACCTTGGATTCAAGGCCCTCCGGCAACGCAGTTTCTATGTCACGCAGCCCATGCGCATGGCCACCGTCCAGGCTCTGCCGGCACTGGGCCTGGTCGAGGCCGACAGCGTGCGATTCAACGCATTCGCTTGTTCGCAGGCCGGCAACAATTTCCTGGACGCCGCTTGCGAAGGCTTCCTGCCCTTCAAGCGCAGCGTCATCGCACATTTGCTCCAATGGGCCCTCTCCAAAGAGGACAGTGTCACCAGCCCCCCCCTTCGTGCCGCCTTGTCCCCCACCATACCGCTCCCCGAACGCGCCCGGGAGCTGCTGATGGAACGCCTGATCCAAGGCGCTCACAGCGAGAGCACCGAGGCCAAGCAACGGCGACGCGCGGCATTGGACTGGGTGGAGTCGCTGCGAGCTGCGCCCAACCCCTCCTTCTCCTGGGAAACCAGGCCGGCACAGATCACCAGTAGTCAGCATTGGGAGGATTTGAAAGCCGGTGCCTTGTTCCAGTCGGCGCGCGACGCCGCAATCGCGGTCCTGGATGCCCTGGAAGCGCACATCGGCAACCTGGGGCATGGCCAACGCTTTTCGCTCCTGTCCCGGGTTCCAGACGCCGTAACGCTCCGGCTGGTGGCACTGAGGCATGCCGCCGATATCTTCCTGAAGGCACGGCACACGGACAAGGAAGCCAATGACTTCTGTGGCGAGTGCAGCAGCGAAGACCACGCGAAGGTCCTGAAGCAGCTGGTGGAGCGGGATGCGCGCGTACTGCGCCTGAAGGGGCAGGAGGTCGTCCCGGGGCCGGCGTTCCGGGGCGTACCACTGCCGAAGCAGGATAACGACGAGAACCGTGACGACGACGATTCAGGCATCGAGGCACCCCGGGTCAAGGGCAGCATTTCATGGCCGCAGGGCTTGTCGCCCCGCATCCCGAACCTCTTCCTGCTCAATGCGGACCTGAGAGGCGAACTGGACCAATGGCTGGACATAACATCAACCAGGCAGGATAACGAATGAGCCGAAGCAAGCCACCACTGGCGTTCCCTACGCTTGCACAGCATTTCGAAACCCCGGAAGATCATCTCGGCTGCTTCGGCTGGGTATGCGGATACTCGGCGGATGCGGAGTTTCTCAACACCGCGGCAGAACTCTTTACGCGCCAAACGCAAGCCCAGCGTGCCAGCCTTGGCAATACCGCGCTGGCACTGATGCTCGACCCCGGCAACCCGGCGATCTCCTTCATCGACGCCCCCGGTGTCGCCCATCTGCCGATTCGCACGCTGGCGGACAAGCCATTCGCGCTCTTGCACGCGAAAGTTGCCTTGCTCGGATTCCGCCACCAGGACGATTCCGCCCGTTGGACCGTGCGGCTGATCGTATCGACCGGCAACTGGACAAGGCAGACCATGGAGGAAAGCCTGGACCTGGCCTGGTGCATCGATGTGCATAGCGACGAGCTGGACGCTGCCAATGCCGATGTCCAACAGCGTTGCGCAGACATCGAGGCGGCGCATGCGCTGTTCTCCGCGCTCGTCCCGACGTTCGACACCCGCATTCTGCACGCGCGGGGGAGCGCGCATCCCAGCGATACCGCCGTGGCGATGTCGCGACTGGATGCCCTGCTCTCGCTTTGCGCCAGGCACTCAGGCAAAGTCGCACCCAGGTTCTTCGACAATCGAAGGAAGTCCCTGCTGTCGCAGCTGGGCGCCCGCATCCGAAACACCGGGACCGCCGTACAGCGCAATTGCCTTGCGATGGGTTCGGGATACTACGAAACCGCGGCGACGCCGGGCCTTGCACCGACCGTGCTCACGGACATCGTCGCCTCGCTGCAAGCGGAAGGGCTCCTGACGGCGAGTCCCTCGCTGGACGTCTTCGTCAACCCCGATGCCTGCCAGGCCGTGGCCCAGTCGGTTGACGCCATGACCAGGGCAGGCTTCAAGGTCAGTGCGCCAGGGCAGCCGGAAGCCATCTTTGGCGGCGGGGCACGGCGCACGCTGCATGCCAAGTTCCTGTTCAGCGCCAACTATCGGCAAGACTCCAACAACTGCAGCAGCGCCTGGCTTTATCTCGGATCCGGCAACCTGACCAAGCCCGGCTTCGCCAAGGCGATGCACCCGCATGCCGGCAACCTGGAGGCCGGCGTTGTATTCGCGCCGCCGCCGCTGTTCTGGTGCGACCTGCCCGGCACCCCTCCCGAGCAGGCTGTAACCAACGTGCTTCCCGTTCAATGGAACAGCCAACTCGAGGCGAATATCGGACTGACCGCCGGCGGCGATATGCCGGACCGCCCCAACCAGTACATCGCACCGCCCACTGCATGGATGCTCTGGGACGAAACGGGCACCTCCGCAGGACTCTTGAGCCCGGACCACGGCGCCGCCGGCTTCGATGTGCTCGACCCAACGGGCCAAGCCTGCGCAAAGGCCTCCGATGGTTTCCTCTGGCCGGCTTCCCGGCCCCGCCAGGTAACGGTACGCTGGACTGCCGATGGCCAGGCACGGACAGCCGAGGTGCCGGTGGTCGATCCGTTCGGCCGTATCGCGGCAACGGCATTGTCCCAACTGGACCTGACGGAAGCCTGGTGGCAACTAGCCAGCTTCCCAATGCCGCCCGACAACGAAGAAGACGCATCGGCGGACGACGGCCAGGAAGCCGGCAATACCCGCCGCACGCCCGGTAACGCGCGGCCGGGCGTCACCGGCTATCCGATCCGGGACATGATGCAATTGATCGAGCAACTTGCCGCCAGGCAGACCCGGATCGCCGAAGCCGATTGGGCAGCCTGGTGCTGCCGGCTGGAGCAGACCTTGATGCGTGCCGCCGACAGTCACACGGTGCAGGTCTTCCGCGAACTGGAGCTCAACCCGCTCAGCCCCCTGCAGGCGGCGCCATTCCGCCCGGATTTTGCGGAATCGGGAGATACGCTGGCGGGGCAGGTGTATGAGGCCGTCCTAGCTCGCATCGAACAGGCGTGGCAGGTAAACGGATTGCCGGCAATCGGAGTACAGCAATGAAACAGACGTTCCAAGGATGGGATGCGGTCGCACAGAAGCTGGTTGCGGCCGCCAAGGCACAGGCCAGCTTCGCCGAAGATGGCAGCAGTGCCGGCTGGCTCAATGAGGGGCAGCGGGCAAGCCTGCAGGGCATCGCCAAACGCCTTCCGCGCAGCGGCCTGATCATCGCCGACGAAGTCGGCATGGGTAAGACGCGCATTGCCACCACGGTTGCGCGAAGTGTCATCGAAGCGGGCGGCCGCGTCGCCATCCTTGTGCCGCCCGGCCTGGGATTCCAATGGCGCGCGGAACTCGCCGACGCGGGTGTCAAGGACATGCCGCCACTTCTGCGCAGCCTGCCGCAGTATTTCGCAGCATGGGAATCCGACGATGTAGACGAGCATCAACCATGGTTCGATCAGAAAGCCGTCCTGATCTCGCACTCCTTCGCTAACTGGCGGCTTGGGCGGAAGAGCGACACATGGCGCTGGGCATTGCTCCCGCAGTTGTATGCGCACTGGCGCAAGGAAAACGAGAAGCGATTTCCCCGCCATTACCACGACAACGAAAAATTATCCAATGCCTCGCCCCGTAGGGCAGCCATCAGCATCGCGCGGGCAATTCACGCCTCGCCGGACAGCCAGGCAGACCAGGTCATGCGCAAACTGGCTGACAGCACCCCCTGGCCAGGCGCACTCGATCCGCAGGCGTACGGCCGCGAGGAGGACCTGCGCCACTGGCTGGAACGTGCTGTCGGGCTAGGCCTGGGCACGTTCGACCTCGTCATCGTCGACGAAGCGCACAAGAGCCGGAAGTCCGACAGCATCCTGTCTGGCCTGCTGGAGCGCGTGGTGTTGCCGAACCAATCGGTTCGCCGCCTGGCGATGACCGCGACCCCGGTCGAACTCAACGCAGCCCAATGGAAAGACGTGCTCGCTCGTATCGGCGTGGAGGCCCAGGCGGTGGCGTGCATCATCGACGACTATGCCAAGGCCGTTGACCGTGCGCGGCAGACGCCGACCAATGAAGGCACAAGGTGTGCATACAAAGAGGCAGCCAGGAAATTCCAGGAAGCGCTATCGCCCTACCTGCTGCGCCGTGACAAGCGTGAGGATGCGCATGTGCGGGAATTTGCCATCCGAGCGCAGGCACCGTTGCACGCCTATCGCAGGGACGCCGAGATTGTCGTCGACACGGCAAGCCTGGATCCGTCGTGGAAACAGGCCGTGTGCGCTGCCGAAGCCTTGTCCGTTGCGGCAACCCAGTCCGGTAGCCGGAGCGCCAAGCGGTTGCGCCTGACTTTCGGCAACGGACATGGCATTTCCGCACTGATCCGCCAGGTCAATCATGACGTTGAAGACGACTACAAGGCAAGCCCGTCCGTCAGCGCCGACCAGGAACCGGACGATGCGGATACGGACGCCATCGCGGATACGGAAAGCGCTGCCTCAACAGCCCCCCTGGACAAACGCGAGCAACGGACCGACTGGTGGATGCGGGTTCTGGCAAGTGCGTTCCAGGAAACAGCGGAACCGCTCTTCGAGCATCCGGCCATCATGGCCGCCGTGAGTGCGATCGAAGAAGTCACCGCGCGAGGCGAGAAGGTGCTGGTCTTCGGGCGCTTCACCAAACCGCTTCAAGCCCTGGTGGATTTGCTCAACGCACGCGCCATGCTGCGTTGCCTGGACAAGGGTACCCCTTGGCCTCAGGCCAAGGTGCCCGATGATGGCTGGGAAGCTATGGCGGCAGCGCACCGGCAACTGCAACGGCCGGGCAGCCTGCAGCGCGAGCAGATCGAAAGTGCATTGTCCGAGCAATACAAAGGCCTCGAACACCAGCGCGAACGGTATCGCGACCGCCTGCTGACGCATATCCGTGCCGGACTGGCCGAACACGCGGACAATGCGCGAGCCAAACGGCTGTTCGAAGCCTTCAGCAAATCCGTCAGCGACACACAGCAATCCGGAAACGAACGCTCCCCGCTCGCCGTGGTGGCAAAGGCAATGCAGGAACTGCTGGGCCAGGATACCGATGCATTCAGCCCCAAGGCATTCGCATCGGCATTTATTGAACTCGTCGAAGCCTCCGCGGACCGGGACGAAGGCGATGCAGACGGCAACGGCACACTCGACGCGGAGGAAGCCACGGAGTTGTGGGACGTCCTGGAAAAGCGTCTGGACGCGGAGTACAACCGCCCACAGGGCGGCTTTGCCCGCCTGATGTTCGGTGGCACCAAACCCGATACACGCAGACTGCTGCAACTCGCGTTCAATCGGGAGAACAGCTTCCCCAAAGTATTGGTCGCCCAATCCATGGTGGGGCGTGAAGGTCTCAATCTGCACAAGGCATGCCGCACAGTGGTGCTCCTGCATCCGGAGTGGAACCCGGGTGTCGTGGAACAACAGATCGGGCGTGTAGACCGCGTAGGCAGCTTGTGGGAGACGCGCCTGGACGACGCCATCCGGCGGGGCGTCTCCCCGGACGACCTGCCTCGGATCGAGATACGCCCCATCGTCTTCAAGGGCACCTACGACGAAAGAAACTGGGAGGTGCTGCGTGAGCGCTGGGACGACCTGCGCGCCCAGTTGCACGGCGTCGTGATCTCTCCGCTGATCGCAGCCGGTTACGGCATCCCCCAGCGGATCGTCGACGAGATCAACAGATCCGCACCCAACTTCTCCCCGCGGACACCCGGGCGCGAACCTGACCCTGCCGCTTGAGGGCGCCGGTCAAAGGCACTGGGAATGACAGCAGGCGACGGGCCGGAGCAAGACCCGTCGCCGCATCGGCGGTGCAACGCGCGCCGCTGCCCACGCCGCCCGCTGGCACAACACGTCAAGCGATAACGATGGTGGGTACAACACGCACCCGCCAGCGACTGGAAGCCTCCTGTCAGGCACTCAAAGGCCGTGCATCGGCCGATATCGAGCCGATCGCCCAGCTCACCGGGCCGGAAGGCCCCGCCCGACGATCAGGACCTGTACGCCGCCATCCACATCGCGGTAATCGCTCGGGAATGCCTTGGGCCAGGTATCGTCAGCCATGGCTTGTACGAGCACCGGCATCGCTATCCAGCCAATCCAGCTCAGCAAAGACGTCCACAGCCTCAGTCACCTTGCCCTCAGCGATCTCCTCCTGGCCGAAGGCAAGTATCTTCAGTAGCGCGGTGGTTTGTTCTTGTGCCTCATGGCTAGCGATGTCTTGCATCACAAGTTTGGCCTCGCGGTTCCGGGTGATGATCGGCGGCTCATGGGTCTCGCTGGGCCCGGTGGCGATGCGCGCTGCATCACTCCTCAAAGAACGGATCGGCTTGATACCCGAGGGTTTCACAGGCGTTCCTGAGGACGGTTCAGGCGTGACCGAATCCAGCCTGGATTCTGTCCTGAGTCCACGGCGCAGATGACGACCACCGCACAACGCCCGCCGACCAAAGCGACTGCCAAGCCGCTGCCCACCGATTCTGCCGGACCATCCAAGCGCCCTCGCGCCCCGCGCCTCAAGTCTCCCCCATCCCAACCGTAAACACAGCGACAAGCGACATCCCGCCCTGACCGGGCATCAACCGAGAAGACCCACCCATGCTCTCCTCCCTCCGAGCGCGCATCATGGCCGTATCCGTGGCCATCGTGGTAGCCGCGCTAACCGTCAACGCCGTCCTTAACCATGTGGTGGCCAGTTCGTACAACGACGAAGCCATCGATAACAGCCTGGCCGCCGTGCAGAACGGCCACGTCGGCGCCATCGCCGACTGGATTTCCGGCCACACCCGGATGATCGACTCCCTGCAGGATGCCGCGCTGCAGGCCGATCCCGTTCCCGCGCTGAAGCAGGTGGCAGACGCCGGCGACTTCACCAGCGTCTTTGTCGGCTTCCCCGACAAGAGCTACAAATTCTCGGACGCCACCGGCATCAAGCCCGATTACGACCCCACCGCCCGCCCCTGGTACAAGCAAGCCGTGGCCGCCGGCAAGCCGATGGTGACGCCGCCCTACGTGGCCGCGAGCTCCGGCAAGCTGGTGGTGACGTTCGCCGTGCCCATCATGCGCGACGGCGCGCTCAAGGGCGTGGTGGGCGGCGACGTGTCGATGGACAGCGTGATCGCCAACGTCAAGGGCATCCGCCCGACTCCGGCCAGCTTCGGCATTCTCCTGACCCAGGCAGGCCAGATCGTCGCCTACCGGGACGACAAGCTCACGCTCAAGCCGGTGTCGGACCTCGCACCCGCCCTGACCGCCGACAAGCTTGCGTCGTTGCGCGACGCCAAGGCACCGATGGAAGTGGAGGTGGCCGGCAACGCCAGGCTGCTGCGCGCCAGCGCGGTGCCCGGCACCGACTGGATCGCCGTGATCGCGCTCGACAAGGCCGAAGCCACCGCCGGCATGCGTTCGGTGCTGATGGCATCGCTGCTCGCGCTGGTGGTCATTGCCTGCGTGGCGGCCGCCATCGTCGGCGCGTTCACCGCGGTGTCATTCCGCCGGCTGTCCCAGATCCGCGATGCGATGCGCGCCATCGGCTCCGGCGATGGCGACCTGACCCAGCGCCTGCCCGCCGACGGCCGCGACGAAGTCGCGCAGATTGCCGGCGCCTTCAACACCTTCGCCGACAAGCTGGTCAGCGTGATGCGCCAGATCCGCGACGCCAGCGAATCCGTGCGCGCCGCCGCCGACGAGATCGCCGCCGGCAACGTCGACCTGTCCCGCCGCACCGAGTCCGCCGCGGCCAGCCTGGAGCAAACCGCGGCCTCGATGGAAGAGATCACCGCCACGGTCGGCCAGTCCGCCACCTCCGCGAAGCAAGCCGACGCATCCGCCATCACCGCCTCGCGCGTGGCCGCCAGCGGCGGCGACGCCATCGGCGAAGCGATCCACACCATGGGCAAGATCGAACACGCGTCGGTCAAGGTCTCCGACATCATCGGCGTGATCGAAGGCATCGCCTTCCAGACCAACATCCTGGCGCTGAACGCCGCGGTGGAAGCCGCCCGCGCCGGCGACCAGGGCCGCGGCTTCGCCGTGGTGGCCGGCGAAGTGCGCGGCCTGGCGCAACGCAGCGCGCAGGCGGCAAAGGAAATCAAAAGCCTGATCGAAGCGACGGTGGGCAGCGTCACCTCCGGCTCCGGCCAGGTGCGCCGCGCCGGCGAGACCATGACGGAGATCGTCGGCAACGTGTCGAAGGTGACGAGCATCATCTCCGAGATCACCCACGCCGCCATCGAGCAGACCCGCGGCATCCAGGAGGTGAACCGCGCTGTCAGCGAACTGGATGAGATGGTGCAGCAGAATGCGGCGCTGGTGGAGCAATCCACGGCGGCCGCGGCGGCGCTGCAGGCGCAGGCCGTGGGGTTGGCGGGGGTGGTGGGGCAGTTCAGGTTGGGGTGATTCTTGGGTAGTGCCAGCGCATGTGCCAGGTAGTCCGCGGCGATGTCGTCAGCAATAGCCTCCAGATCCTGGACAGGATGCCGAGGTGGTTGCAGGTGAATTGAGATTGGAGGACCTGCATTGCGCCCGAGCGCGTTCGCTGTTTCCGCTGAGGATGTGCGTTGCCATCGGCAATGCCACCAACGACCACGACGCCTTGCTGCTACGGAAAACGGCGCTGCCCTCGCAGCCCTAACTGCGCGCCCGGACATCGACTGCCGATCGCGTACGAGAGACCACGGGCTGCGTCGATGTCGGCCTGGCGCAATACTGCCCTCCTGGATCCAGGAGCTCGACAGCGGGTGCGACGGCACCCGCGACGCCAAATGCGATCAGAATCAGCGCGATGCCCTGCGCGGGGTGGTTGCTGAAATACCCGTTCGCTAGCCGGTGGATCACGATGGCCTCCACAGCACGGCGGACGGCGCTTCGGGGTTGGGCGTCATCATTTCAATGACGCGTGCCAATACAACAAGGCCAGCGAGCTGGCGATCTAGCCTGTTCCATCCTCTAGCCACATTGCCTCCGATCATGTTGCTCACTGACAGGTGATTCTGTCAGTCAAGCCGATCAATCCAGTGTGGCGTTTTGACGGAATTATTGTGCCCCACAGAAGGAGGGCCGGGTTATGCAAAAGTCAAGGGAATTAAAGTGCTCGCAGCGTCGGCTTCGCGACTGGCCGAGCTGCCTTGGCGAGTTGTTAAGCCAATCCGGCACCGCAGTGGGACGCCTGTCCCGCCGCTATCGATCGCCATCGCACATTGTGCGCGTGGGGGGGGCAGGTACATGCCATCGCGGCACGGCGACAGGACGATGAGGACGACGGCTTCAAGCAACCCATGCGATGCAAGGACTGGGAGATCGTGGTGCCGGAGCTGGTGCATGAGGCGTGATGCGCCGTGGGAGACGGCGGTGTACGCCTGCTGCCGCATCCAGCTGCTCGGCCAACTGCGTGATCGCGAGCCGGGGCCGACAGTTTTCCGGCATACCGCTACGAATCCAGTCCTCATACGCGATGAAGTCCTGCGAGTCGATTGCCAATCCGATGAGCGCCACATTCTCGGCAGCGAGCGCAACGATGCCCCATAGCGCCGAGCTCCCCACCCTGAGTGCGAGCGCCAGGATCACGGAAAGGATGGAGAACAGATTCAGATGGCGCGGCGTGAATCTGATCGAGAACTACTCGTTTCCCGCGATTCCGGCTGCGTTCGAGCTCGCGCTCGAAGGTCCATGACGGGGTCTAATCCGGCCTCTGAATGTCGAGCGAAAAGAAACTGCGAATAGCTGGTAATGGCGAACTCAGCCGTCAGACCGATCCCTGAACTATACCGGCACGCCTGCCGCCTCATGTTGCCATTGCTCCCGGCTCAAGAAGGGGGCATACAGTGCAATCACTAATCCCCGCCTGTATGTTGCATCGGGCGATTCCTATCGACTTACCAAGGAGCAAGAAAAGGAGCATGTGTACGCCGACGATGGCGACAGCGCTTTGCCCGCGTAGTCCAGGCTAGCCGGCGGTCCGAGATCCGTCTTCGTTGCAGGGCGGGGCCCCGAACAACAGTGGGCGCTGCTTGAGGACCACCAACATCCCCTCTCGGTACAAAACACCTGCCACCCGCGAAGCATACTGGCGACTCGAAGCCAGTCCTTCACTGAGATCGCCCGTCGGGCAAGTCTCCGCGAACGACCGCCTTCCGCGCTGCAACTGCCGTTCCTTTTCCAGATTGTCCAGCCATCGGTCGGAACGGTGCTGGGCGACTTCATGGCGAGAACACTAACTTCCGCGGCGGATTCTGTCGATCCACATGTCCAGATCGTCGCGGTCGACCTTGCCCAATTGATAGCGATCCCGCTGGATTCGCTGGGCAGCACCTCGCGTCAAGAAAGTACTGGTGACGATGAAAGCTTTGGACGCGCCAAACTCATCCCTGGTATCGGCCAACTCCCGCACAACGGACAGTCCAACCTTATTTCCCACTTGTTTTTTCTTTGCCTGCCAGAGCGTTTTGAATAGGCCTAGGGGTCCAAGATCCTTGATCGCGATCACGTCCACACCGCCGTCTTTCGACCCCTCCATCAGTTCGACCTCGTATCCGTCCGCCTCCAGAAGTTCTGCTATCAGCTTCTCAAACTGGCGCCAGTGCAGGTCGTCAATATCGCTGGATTGTGCTAGCAGCGCCTGAAGAACGGAATAACTCGGTGAAAAGCGAGCTACCTCAAGTCGCGATTCTGGCAGCAGGATCGATCGAGGCTCGAAGAAATACTCGGACCCGATAAATTCGTCCCAGTGGCTATAAGCGTTCGTGTTATGGGACAGGAATAGAGCTAGGGATCGCGACTGGGGGTTGGCAGCCAGCAGACGTTCGATGTACGCGACCAGAGGCGGCTCTGCGTCGTGTGCTTCGTCGACAACAATGAAAAAGCTCGCAGTTTTACCCAGTTCAACGAGAGATGATCCGAGCTCAGAGTGCAGCACCTGATGAGCGGATACAGAGATTCCATTACCGCTTGTATCTTTGAGGTGTTCCGCGCTATCAACAAACGCAACGCCCCTTTCCTCGCCGACGATACGCCATTGATTAACGAGAGCCCGATTGTGGCTAATGACCAGCATATTGCTATTACGCTTCAATCGGAGCAGCTCATGTCCTGTGTACTGTGCAACTGTCGTTTTTCCCATTCCGGAACTCGATATGAGGCGGGCCCGCTGCCCATCGTCTGCCAGATATTTCGCGACAAACGCCAACTGCCAGTCGGCAAGTTGGGGGATTTTCCTTTGCATATCGGTCATGGGAAAAAGTGAGGTATATTTTCCCGCTACCGTATCACAGGTTCTGGAGCATGCTGCGGCGGGAATGACTCCTGGTACCATCATCCAATGCGCAACGTAACCGGCCGTCTGCACAAAGCGAATAGGATCGCCACATGGGCGATAATGCGACTGGCTATGCCTCCGACACCCACCGGCGTACGCTCGCGCCGGTGGGCGCGGTCTGCATCAGAATCGCTGCTGCAGCAACCGTGCGGAAGTACTTGGGCAATAACATAGACGGCCATATTATCGGCAGTCTCAATGCACTGCGGGTTCTTTGCCGCAGCCTGCCGTTTGACAACAGGCGGCTGGGCAGGGAGAAGTCATCTAGCTCATGCCTAGCGACTCTGCGAGGTCGGTTCCGGAGCTGGGCAGCAAGGGTGCGGACACCCCGGCATGAAATTGATATGCGCAAAATTCGGCGGTTCCGCCGACTTGCCACGTTTGTAGCGCGGTATTTCCATGGAGATCTTGCTCGCCGGTACATCAAATGTCGTCAGCAAAGTCTCCAAGTGGAATGCGCGCTTGTGCGCGAGAGCATGACTAACACCATGGGCGGGGGCCTCGTACAGGATAATGTGAAAGCCCTTTTTGTTCTCATAGGCTGCCGGGTCGTCGATCATCCACTCCGCCAGTCTGCGAACCTCCGAAGCCGGCAGGCGATCCACACCGGGCTCGAAATTGCTGTTGAAGGAAATATCGAAGCTGCAAGCCAAGGCGGGCTGCGGCAAGATCGCTGCCGCTGCAGCAACCGTGCGGAAGTACTTGGACAATGACATAGGCGGCCAGGTTATCGGCGTTCTCAATGCTCTGCGGGTTCTCTGCCGCAGCCTGCCGTTTGACAACAGGCTGCTAGGCAGGGAGAAGTCATCTAGCTCATGCCTAGCGAATCTGCGAGGTCGGTTCCGGACCTGGGCAGCAAGGGTGCGGACACCCCGGCATGAAATTGATATGCGCAAAGTCCGGCGCCGCCGATTTGCCCGGGTTGTAGCGGGCGATTTCCATGGAGATCATGCTCGCGGGCACACCAAATGTCGTCAGCAACTGCTTCAAGTGAGCCGTGCGCTTACGCGCGAGCACATGACTGACACCAAACGTGGGTGCCTCATACAGGGCAATGTGAAACTCCTCCTTGTTCTCATAGGCAGCCGGGTCATCGATCATCCACTCCGCCAGCCTGCGAACTTCCGAAGCCGGCAGGCGATCCGCACCCGGCTCAAAATTGCTGTTGAAGGAAATGTCGAAGCTGCAAGCCAGGGCGGGCTGCACAAGAATTGCAACCGCTGCAGCAACAGCGCGGAAGTACTTAGATAATGACATAGGCGGCCACATTATCAGCATTCTCAATACACCTGGGATTCTTTGCCGCAGCCTCTCGCTTTGCTCTAAATAGCTGATAGAAAGGATCCTCGGTCGCCATGGCATCCTGGAAGTGGGAAACCTCATGCACGAGCGTTAGCAACTGCGAGTCCACGAGGTCAGCGTAGGGCGAAAGGTTGCAAAAATTCTGTGCAATGGCGATGGTGTGGGTCTTCGTATCCGGAGCACAAACTGCGGCCGCGATTCGTGGATTGTTGCGTGTTTTAGGCGTGCAACCGATGTATTCCATCGTCTCGTCGGAGTATCGAACAAAGTTGTCGGCGGTCAGGCTCCTGAGGATCGACTCGATACGGGGAATTCCCTCAAGCAGGCGTTGGCGGACCCTTTCATCTGATACGCCAAACCACATCTCGACTCGCGCCCGATCCGCGTGGCCCCACCGTCGAAGCTCCACCAACCTCTTGCCGCAACACGAAACGGCCGTGTCACGGAGCCTGAGAATGAGGCTGCGAAACTCCGCGTTGCTCATGTTCGCACAAATCCGCTCCGAATCGTTCACGAGGTTCCTTGGCCCGTCCGACAGCTTCTCGGCGGCGAGTGGTGCGAAAGCGCCAGGTGCTGCCAAAGGCTGGAGGTGGCCTGTTCGGTCCACCTCAATGATGAAGTCCTGCTGTGATGGGATGACCAGTGGCTTGTTCGTGCATTGGCACATCACCCTGGCGCCCCGCACAAGAATCTGGCGTCCGTCCATGAGCGTGAAGTGCGGATAGGCGTCGTTCATCGCCGGGCCACCCACCTTGCAGGCTGGACAGGTGGCGTGGTCGCCCTCAGCCGCTACGGGGACACCGTGATGCGTAAAGCCGATCACCGTGGAAATCAGTACCCCGCCTGTGGCGGTCTTATCGCCATGTTTCAGGGCCTCTCGCATATCGCGCATGCCTTCCTCCATTGCCAGGTCGCCGACACTCAAAGTGGTCGGACGCCTTGCCAATGTGCCTGCGGATCGCCTTGCCGGCTATGAGAAATGTCTGCAATATCGCGCAGAAATTTCTCTTAGCGCGTGGGAGGCAAGAACTTGGGCGACGGGCTCTCATCCGGACGCCACGAGCTTTCCCCTTTGTGCACCAACTCTTCCGAGTCATCTGTTGCAATCGCTCCCTACTCTAACGGGGGCCATGCGTTGTCCGGCAGCAAGGGCTCGGCGCTCAGCCTGGCTTCCATGGCGGCGGCCCGTGCTTCGGCAGCGGTGCGCGGGCGACGTTGGCGGGCGGTCATGGGTACCTCCTGTTTGGCGATCGGGGTGCGATCTCAGACATCGGCATGTGGATGAGCGGCGTTGCCGGCCATCGTCCCGGCACGCGACGGCGTCGGGGGCTTGCCTCGCCAGGCGTGTGTATCCCCACCGCCTGCGCCTTGCGGGCCGCGGTGCAGGTGTGGGGAACGGGTGTGGCTCAGTACAGCGCTTGCATGCG
Organism: Cupriavidus sp. 96C5-1; assembly: GCF_057798855.1. Taxonomy (NCBI): domain Bacteria; kingdom Pseudomonadati; phylum Pseudomonadota; class Betaproteobacteria; order Burkholderiales; family Burkholderiaceae; genus Cupriavidus; species Cupriavidus sp. 96C5-1. The sequence continues at coordinate 106,425 of NZ_JBYOJU010000032.1, forward strand.
GTTCACGGCTTGGTCCAGCTGCTGCTTCAGCGGCGCCAGCAGGGCATGCAGGCCGTTGTTGGCGGCTCGCTCGCCGGCCTGTAGCTCCAGCAGGAGCAGGAGGGATTCCAGGCCGGCGCTGACGCGCAAGAGGTCGTGGCAGGTTTGGTGGATGGTTTCGCGCTGGGGGTCGCCTGGCGGGGATGTCGCTTCCTCCGGCAGCAGCGCCTGGGCAAGCATGCGGAGCTCGGATGGATCGGCGGCGGGAGCGAGAGTTTTCTGGCGTGCAGTCATGGGATCACCTTTTGGCGAATGGCAGGGTGTGTTCAACAACCAGGTCCCCGCCAAGGTACTGGCGGCTGCTGGGTACTGCGATTACCCCGGTCATGTCCTGCAGGTCCCCTCTTGTGAGGGACTGCTGCAGGGATCCCTTTTTTGATTCAGTGGTAGCGATATTGCGAAGTCTGACGTGCGTGTTCAGAGGCCTTGTTCACTCAATGGCGTGGCCAGTTTGGGTAATATCGTCCGTGGTCTTATCGTCATCATAGACCGAGCATGGCGAGATGCCAATAGCTTCCCCAAGGCACGGTGGTGCCGCCCCTCTTGTTCAACTGGGTAACGCGATCCGCGAAGTCCGACTCAGGCAGAACCTGTCCCAGGAAGAGCTTGCCCATCGGGCTGGTATCGATCGCTCATACATGAGTTCGGTTGAGCGGGGAGGGCAGAACCTGGGAGTGATGCATCTCTTGAGGATTGCGACTGCGCTTGAGGTTACGGTTGCGGAGTTGATGGCGGTTGCGAAGCTTTGAGTCGCAGCGTTTTCCCGGTCGTCAACACGGTAGGTCAGCTTGCGCTGCGCGCGAGCCGGAATGCGATCAGGCGATGCAGCGCGTAGCTCGGACGGATGGGCCTCAAACATTAAATCGCAACAGGGACCAAAACTCTGGCCCAGTTCGCGCGCCGCCTGGCATGTCATTGAACGGGCCATGCAATACGAAAGGAGTGATGGCTCCAGGAGCTTCAGCCCCTTCACCGGGAGGTGAGACAAGACGTCATCGCGCGCGGCAGCCATACACATATGCTGCGCGGCACTGATTTTGACGACGGTTGGACCAGATTCCGGGCTGAAGTGAATTGGCAAGTCCAATATTCCTCCTGTCGAAGACGGGCTCAGGTGCGTGCGCTCAAAAATTCGCGACAGCGATGCACGCAATGACGTGAGCAGATTGGCCGCTCCCGGCATGGCAAAGGCTTCCACCGCAAATCAGAGGGGCGCAAAGGCCCCTCCGCATGGTCCATAATGCGGCTGATCATTCTCAGCGCGAGTCGACACTTGCCGCCTCACAGAGGGCGGCGGTCGCCATCGCACGACGCTGCAAGGTGGGCTCGCGCCAGGATGTCGTGAACGAAGAAGCGACGACCGACGTGCGTGCACGGGGGTCCGCCCCTGTTCGCAAGTCGCCCGGTCGCTCACTAACTGAAGTTGGCGAACGAGGCTAAATTTACCTAGTAACGCTTAAATAGCCCAATTGAAATGCGCGATCGGGTAGAAGAGTTGATAGATTTCGTTGCAGGCGGACACCGGCGCTTCAAGCGCATGGAGGAACTGACCGGGGTGAAGTCCGATAGCTGGAAGAACACGTGCCGCAATCAGCAGCGCGTGACCCAGGAGATGGTGGAGGCTATTGGGGCGGTGTGGCCTCAGTATGCGTACTGGCTCGTCACGGGGAAGACGGACGAGGAACATGGGCATACATCGCCGATTCGGGATCGGATTGCGCGGGATTTGGAGAAGGTTAGAGCGGGGGAGGGATAGGGGTCCGCTAAGGAGCTTCGTCGGGCTTCGGTCACCGATTTCCGGGGAAGGCTGCAAGGATCTTCAAGAAGAAGTAAGAATGCCCCCGGTACCCCATAAGCCTTGGATCAAGGTTGGCGCCCAGAGGCATTGGCTGCGGACCAGAAACCAGGCAGGTAGGGTAGTCGCGGTCAAGGCCAGATGGCTCTGATCGACCCGATACGGTCTTCCGATGCGCCATCATTCAATGACTTGAACTGGTAGGGAATGAGATGTTGGTGGCTGCTCTCCAGTGGCGCGGTTGTGGCGAGACCAGCGTTTGACCGAAGGGGGCGTCAAATTGATGGCGCCGCAGCGAGAGACAATCCGGGAACTTACTTCAGCAACCCTTGAAAAGAAAAACGTCCATCAGTACAACCAATGGACGTTTCCGAAAGCATGATGGCCGTTAGGGGGACGTACACGTGAAGCTCGATGCCACGGTCGGATCGCCCCCGACGTACTTCGGGTACTGCGGGCACAACTGCCTAACGATTCCGGCTCGCGGCGCTATCCCCGCCGTCAAAGCCTTCGCCAACCCGCAGGCAACTCGATCCAACTTACTCCGGGTCGAGCATGCTCGGCGGAAGCGGCGTGCAGTCGTCGAGCGTGGTTTGGGCGTCCAGAACGATCTCCCGCGCTTCGTTGAAGGCCTGCGGGGTGATCTTTGCGCGATCGATCAAGTGAGCCGCGCGCCGCAGTGCTTCGGGCAACGACTTCGTCCGCACCATCTCTTCGCCATACGGCAGATCGTCCAGGGAGAGGCGTCGGTCTTCGTTCGCGCTCTCGAACTCGGCATCAATCTGGCCAGCGCACGTGCGGTAGTGCGACACCGCCGCGCTGGTGCAAGCCACCGCTTGCTCCAATTGTTCAGCCTCCTCTACGGTCGGCGCAGCCTCTATGGCGTCCGGAACTATAATAGTGCCCATTGCATCACTCCATGTTGCAGCACAGGCTCTCGTGACTTAGTCGAGAGCGCAGCATGCCTTTGATTGGTAAAGGAAAAAGCCCCGCCAAGGGCGCACTGCTGCGCGCCCCTAACCGGACCAGCCAAATGCTAGGGGGGAGGGGATATCAAGGCCACCGGAAAGGACAAGAGGCGATGAACGACGTGCCAGACCAGCGATATGCGATGACCCCAACCTACGAAGAGTTGTTCGAGGAGCTGGCTGTCGGATTCGGGCTGGCGAGCTCCCAGGCCGAAAAACTCTCCACGGTTCGCTCTTGGACAACCAAGCAGACCCGTTACTCGACCAAAACGCCGCACCCTAAAATTCGAGGGCTCGCCAACGAACTTGTGGCGCTTCTTGCTGGGGAAGACCCCGAGGCTTCGGAAATAGTACGCCACTGGCTGCGGCAATATGAGGCGCTGCTATCGCATCTTCGGGCAACGCCTCTTTTCACTCGGCGCGGGCATGGCGATGGAGTAGTTCTGTTCCTTCACGCGTGGGTGCTCCCCCAAACGGCCGTGGTACTTCGGTGTGCTCAGGAATTCGGCAAGACATCACCTCTATTTCACATCCCTGACCTGTTGCCGCCCCTCGATGAGTCTTCTTACGATATCGTCGCAGCGGTCAAGGAGGTTGTACGGGCGCAGATCGCGTCAGAAGAGCTAGGCACGGTAGCGTCGGAATTCAGATCCGCGCTGAACAAGCTTGACGCACGTTCAGACAAGAGGCTCGCTACCATTGAGTCGGAACTCGAGGCGCTTAGGACCGCTCTGACGATGCACCTCAGCGAAGACGCGCTGAACGCAGCCATATCCCGCGTGCGCGCTGCCTACATCGCTGGCATGGCGGTAAAACGACTCATGGCGCGAATGTCGTCGCTTGTGCCAGGTGACCCTGTCACCCATTGGCGAGAGTTACGCCGCCGTTTTGAGCAGTTGCCGGAGCTTGATCCAGAGGCAGCTCCCGAGAGTTACCCGGAAGTTTCTCGAATCACGGGCTATCACCTGCATCTGTTTGGGGAACTGATGAGGTCGATCGATCTCGAGGCGTTGGAGCGACGGGGAAATTCGCCTTTCAACTTGCTGCGTGCATGGCTCTGGAAGCGCCTAGATCATGTTGCGGCCGCTCGGTGCCGACCCCTGCGCGACCTCCATTCTTTGTTGGAAGGCCACTCCATAGACGCCGAGGCCTTCGATGTCGCCATGACTGCCTTCCAAAATCACGATGACCAGCCAGTCTTGGCGGCCTACGGGGACCTCGCCCGGGCGCGCTTCTTACTCGCACAATCCGATGCCGACGGTGCCCTCGCCCATGTTCGGCGCGTACTGGACCATGCGGAGACCCGGCAGCTAGGCAGTTTGGGAGCGGCCGCGGCTCGATTCGCAATAGCGCTGGCGGTAATGTTCAGTCAGAAACTGAACCGAGGAAGCCTGGACCCATTGGTCATCCACTTTGCGCAAGGAACGATGCAGGAAAATCTTCTCTCAATCCCGCATCCGACCGTGTTCGCCTCTTTCTCGCACGCGCCCACCCTGACCTCGTCCGACGAAATGGTCATGCAAGCGATCTGCCTGTTCAACACGGAGTACATCGCAATGATCCCGGGGCTTGCGAGACCATACTGCAACCCGTTCGGGCGCCTGGATCACGCAATCGGCGATTACTTCATCTATCGAGACGAAGCAATCACCGCCAGCAAGGACGGGACGAACCAATGTGGGATTGATAGCAATCCGCCCGGTGACACCCCTGACTGCATCCTTGCAAAGGCCGTCGAGCGAGCTTTCCCTCGGAGCGGGCGCAAAGGTAGCTACCTACGTTTCGCCACCATCCCACCCTACGAAGCCCTGCGCGATCTATCGTTCTATCATCCGCGGCTATTCGGGAACCACTCCGCGGGACATGATCTGTTCATGGCACTGAACCCGAACCTTCTGCGCTACCAGACGTTGAAAGAGAGCGAACAGAAGGCTGTTCTGGGACATCTGGATCAATCGGCCTACGAGGCTGACGTAGCCCGGTACAAGGGCCGGGGACTAGGAGCGAATTAGCTCGAAACAAAGTGACGCGACCCGCGTCACCCAGATAGTTGGGGAGTCACCTCGCGCCTTGGGTGAATTCGCAGACGATCGCTCCATTCGGCATCCCGTCATGTGTTCGGAACAGGGCTCATGCCACAACGAGCGTTTGCAATCGTGGACAGCTTTAACCATGGTCATGCAGCAAGTCCTGCGGCAAACTGTGGACTATTGGCGACAGCTTTTGTCCACACGTAGCAGTGATCAACGATACCGAAACAAGAAAACAGGGGGAGTTCCATGGCAGTCGAAGCGGCCAACGCGAGTTGGTTGACGCTGGTTGCGTCAAGTGCCGTTGTTAGTGCGCTGGTAAATGTCGGTTGGAACGTGTGTTCAAAGCTGCTCGATCGGAAGCGCGAAGACGAGAAAGATAGGAAGAGAGTCGGGCACGTCTATCTCGACATTGCTTTGCAACTGGAAGGCTTCGCCAAGCGCAGTGACGCATATCTTTACGATATCAGCAACGCCCTTTGGCATCGCGCTACGTATCACGATGAATCCTACATCGACAAACTCAAATCGGTCTCGCTTTCCTTCGAGCCGGAGCCGAACTGGACTGAACTTCCGATACCGTTCGTTGCACGTCTGAAGGCGCTGCCTGGGCAGTTCACTTCCACAGAACGATGGATTCGCGACCAGTGGGACAACTGGGCGGATATTGAGGACGTCTATCATCTGGAAGAGCAGTGCATTGCCTACTACGGCATCAAAGTCCTAGACGTCGCTGACGATATCCGTCGTGAGATTGGGGCTGGCACAGGCGACAGCGGAACGTTGAGAAAACACTTTATTTCCGAGATCGACGCGAGAAGGAAGCGCTTTGCAAAGGATCGCACTGCCGTCACCCTGATTCCTGAACTTGAAGCAATGTTCAAGTCGGAATTTCCAGAAGGTCCTGACAACTCGAAAGCGGTTGACGCACACGCCACGTAAGAGAGCCGTCTTCGTCAACTTCTGTAGCTATGGAGCATCGCGTCCCTTCCTGGCTGGTCTCGGCCCCAGACGTGTCAAGAGCATCTCGACGACCGTGGACTTGCCACAGCCAATGTTGCCGGTGACGGCGATCCGCAAGATGGGGTTCGTCACGTGGAGTTGGGGACGCGGCTTGCTCGGATGCACTCTAAGATGACTGGGACCAAGGCGACGTTACGCCCATGGAGGCGGTCGAGATGGATGACTTCGAGCGGCGTCTTGCCCGGCGGTATGCGCCTGCGCAGCACCGAAACCTGACTGAGGTAGGGTGGCAGCCAGGAAACTGAGAAACCTCCGAGAAAGGCCTTGTAGAACAACCCGGTGTATGCCCTATGCTGAATCTCAACTGCGGAGCGAACCCCATGGACCGACTATACGATGCACCGGATGAGCAAGGCAGCGGCCTCACAGCCGACATTTCTCCGGCGATCCCCAGCTCGGTGGGCGGTCGTCTTCGTCTCGTTGAGAGCCCCCGGAATGCCGCAAGGGCGATCGTTCAGTACTTCCCTGCGAACTATGTACAGGACACGCTTGACATACTGCAGGCTCGTAACGCCTTCTATGAAGCGCAAGGCAATCGCAGCATCTTTGCTTGCTCCATCGCACTCGCCGAAGCATTGATGCGAGTACTAGAGGGCTGGGGGCTGAAGCGGAGCTTTCCCGCTATGCCTGGGCTGCGCGACAAGGAAGACGTCGTAAGGTGCCTGCGTGTTCTGCGTGAGCCCCTTGCGAAGCTGGCTGAATTGAGTATGAACCCTCCGCGGCTGCATGGGCGTAAGCGCGTCGCGCCGGGGCCGCTGTACACCCCTCATGAACTGGATCAAGCGGTCTTGACCCTGCTCATTGCGCTGGCGGATGGCATCTTCAAACGCTGTACGCAGGCGACATACTTCATGAAGGCCTTGCTGCTTCTGACGGGATATACCGTCGCATTCGACGGTCGCGTCAAGAAGGGGGCCACACTCGCCGGTCTGAGGAGTATGTACAGGGGCTTTCCGGTTGCGAGCATTCGAGAGTCATCCACGACGCACGCATCGCTCGCCATTCTGACGCTACCCTACCTTGTGGGGGAGGCTTGGTATGCCGAGCCGGAGGTCTTCGAGGAACTCATCGCGGAGGTCGGCCGTCATTCCGCGTGGGCGTCGGTGGTATCAATGCTTCGCCATCCGGCGCGCCTGTTCGACATCCTGCTTTTCGTGCAAGGAAAGCATGGACTCGTACTTCTGAGATATGAGGGTACCGGGGGATGGCCCTGGTACGAGTCGCTGGACCGGTGAGGGTAGCGGGGAGGTAGGAGCGACTCAGGCCTTGGTCAGTCGAACCCTGGCGTGGCCATGACGCGAGATCGCGTTTGCCAAATGCCGGCAGGTCGCGTGAGTTCGTCAACATGCATATAGTCGACCGCCGCTTGCAGACAACGTGATGCTGGTGCCGGCCGCGCGAAAGGAGAGGGCATTGCGATTCGCGTTTGGATAACTAACGGATGCACGAGTTCGGGGTCGGCCACGTCACAGCTCTCGGACCTCAACGACAAGCTTGTCGGTCTTGGTCCGTGCGCTTCGCTAACGGCAGTTTCCTGGACGAAGCGGTCGTCTGAATGGCACGGTCGGGGCGACATCGAACGTCGCTTCCTGGCCCCATCTCTGCCGCTCTGCGCGCCCTTGGCGAATGACCCGTATAAGAGCACTCCCGCCGCTGAATCCAGTGACACGCTGGCGCGCACACGAAGGAGCTGTCGCGTCATAGCAGCTCCCAGTGATGCATGCGTGGCCCATTGCAACATGCTCACGGAGTGGCTGGCGAAGGGACAGTCATTCGCTGCAGCCGTCGAAACGTTCAAGGAGCATCCTCGCGTGAGTTACGGCGAGGGCAAAATGACACTCGAGCGCGTCGGCGTGCGTATTATTTTGTTGGAGCGTGCAGCCCAGTTCCAATGTAAAGGCCCGACACCTAGTCGGACGCACATCCCGGTACATGACTGCATGCTGTGGACCTGGCCCGAAGGGCGGTGCTCCGACCATTGCTATCCTTCCTGCAGTTGCCCGGCACGTCGGCCGCATCAGCCGGTGCAACGCCGATCGTGGTGGCAGGGCATGATCACTCCATACCGAACATCTCGGAAAAGGTGATCACTGGCATGGTTGATCGTCTGCGCAGCTTCCAAGGTTCAAATTCCGCATCAGTCAGCGGCAGCCCGGTTCGATGACCAATGAGCCAAAGAAGGACAGCCTCGACGTCGGTATCCGATGACAGCGAAGCCAGCCATTCCCGCCCCCTTTCTGACAGGGGCCAGCGCGCAATTGTTGTCTTGCCCTCGGTTATATCGGTGGAATTGTCGAAGAAGGGATGATCCGCCGGGAGCAGAGCGTACTTTACTGCAAGCTGCTGCGCATGATCCCGATCGTCGATCATGGAGAGCGCTAGAGCGACTCTAGCTTGCGACGCGCTCTCTCCCCGTAGGACCTGGATGGTCGATCCGTCGGACGTGGTTGCCAGCCGGCATCCCAGCGCCATCAGCGCCGGCGCGGCAATTTGCGGATCAACGTGCTCGGCAGCGGCTTCAATGAGGGTCCACGGGGCGAGGTGAGTCTCCGAAGGTCGATGGTGCAGGCGATGAACGATATTCCATGCCGCGGCGTAGCGCACCGGATAGAGATTTTCGTTGGCCTGACCTACCACATGCTCGTCTCTCAGAGCATGCTCCAATGTATCCCAGATTTTTACGTTGTCCGGTTTCGCCAAGAGATCAAGCAGCTTTACGTACACTTCAACGTCGATTGGTTGGTCTGTATCCGCGTTCAGGAACTGGATAATGTGGTCCAAGACGGCGCTCGGCGGGGGTTCGAAGTGCGCGAGCGCGTCTGCCGCAGCTCTGGCAACGTGGTACTCCGGCTCATCTCGATATTGCTGCTCGGGGTGACGGGCGTAGTTGCGAGTGTCATTCAGGAGCGTCAGGAGCATGTCCAGCCCGTCGCTCCAGCTTTGTTCTCCGATCGTCTCGGCGACTGCTGCGCGAACCAGCGCGCTTTTATCGTGCGCCATCTTCAGAATGCTGCGTCGCTGCATTTTGGTGCCGGAGGGAGCAAGATTCTGTATTGCCAGGCACCTCACCCGATAATCGGAGTGGTCAAGGGCCTTTGCAACAATGGCCATGTTGGCACTTCCACCGGCTTGGGCGAGCGCCGCGACGGCCGACTGAGCGTCGGCGGCGTCATCGGATGACGCCCACGTGGCCGCGACCGAAGAGATGTCGTGTCCCTCTGCGGCTGAAAGGACCAACAGCAGTCGGGCGAGTGCACGAGGTCCATCTGCCATGAGCATCTGGGCTTCACCTGGCGCCAGTTTTCGGAATTGCTGTAGCAGCGTAGTGTCGTCGGCATCCAGTGACCATGATAGGGCAAGGTGAACCGCCGCTCGGGCAGAAGGGCTGCTGGCGGCGAGTACGCGGGAGGCCGATGCCCCTTTTCTTGCGCCATCCTCAAGGTCGACGATAAGCGGTGCCAGCATGGCGGCACGCGCGGAAGGAAGGCCTTGTATGAGGTTCAGCAACGCGGCCTCAGCGGTGCGACGTCCATTCTTTCCTTCGCCCTCGCTCTCCAGCCAGGAAAGCGCGCGAACGGCGGCAGCCAGCACGTTTGGCCCCCCAGTCATTAGAGCGGCTGCTACGCGGTCAAGGGCGTACGAAAGCCGCCGCTCCCCGATCGCGCGCAGTCCTTCCGCCTGAAGCTGGTCGTCATCTTTCACCGCCGCGAAGAACGCGTCGAGCTCTGCGGCCGACACCATTTGACGGTTGGTTCTCATCAGCTCTGCCCACAGAGGCAGGATGATGTCCGGTCTGGGGTGACCCGGTATCCAATCATAGCCTTCCTGTCGACGCCGCGCGCGTACATACCCCTTGGCATAGTGGGTCGCGGAAGGACCTTCTTCCTCAGCCCTGTCCTGGATGGCGAGTTGTTCGGCAAAATCAACTTCGCCCTGCCAGGCTTGCCGGCGCTGTTCTCGCGACGCATCGAGTGCGGCGTCGACGGTCGCATCCAGTTTCATGATCTGTGCCCAAACCTCGTCATAGGGCGGTGTGGGCCAGGCGAGGGCGCCTTCCGCGATTGCATCAGCGCTCATCACGAAACGTTCGGCGTACACCACGTCGTCCCCCGCTTTCAGGAACGCCCGGGTCAAATCGATGCCGAACGCCCTGATCCACGGTAGAAGGTCGTCTGCTTCGTAGTTCTCACGGGTCGCGGGCAGTATGTAGGAGATGAACCCCTTTGCGATGCTTAACGTCGGATCAGCGGCTATCACGGCTTGTCGCTGTGCCTTCGTGACTTCGGGAGGGCGCCACCCAAAATTCAGCCAGCCTTTTTCACGAGGCGCACCGCGGCCAAGCCATCGGACGAGCTGACCGATCGGTGTCTCGCCGCTTAGCCGACGCCTGGCGGCGTCCCAAGCGGTACGGAATGCGAGTGGCTTCTTGAGCGAAGCTGAAAGGCTCTCGATTAGTAGTGCATCCAGGGTCGCTACGACGTTGTCATCAAGGATGACCCCCTTGTCCTGCTGCGCGCGTACTCCGTCGACCAGGCGAAACAGCTCATCGAGCCAGTCGGGATGCGATCTGGCCAACTCGCAAGCGGCGGCGGCCGCCACATTCAGGGCGGTTTCAGCGGCACGCGGATGTTCACGCACAAGGCTTCCCAGTGCCTCCACGACCTTGCTGTGGGCAATGAAGGCACCCTCGCTATCGACCTCGAGCTGAGTCTGAGCGAGATGTTTTGCCAAATCGTCCAGAGCGATGTTAGGTCCATGAGCTTGATCGATGTGCCTTCGAAGCATACGAAGGCGATCGGGCTGGAGGCTTCGCGAGAATCTCAGAAGAGCCCACAACACCGTCGCGCCACGCACACCGGGATCCGCGAAACCACGCACATGTTCGATGACAACGTGCCTGCGGCTGTCGGTCAAAGCTCTATCGATGAGAACGTCGATGTCGGCGTCGGCGGGCTTGGCGACGGCGGCCAACTCGCGAGTGAAAGCGTTGATTTCGAGAGGCGAGCGCATGCGGTCCAGCAAGCGCCTCTGGTGCTGCCGGGTCAAGTCCTGTTGCCAGGAATTGGCGTTCTTGAGGTTGCCGTGCAGCATGGCGCATCGCGCCTTCAGGTCGTACGCGCCATCATCAATGACGACGGTCTTATTGCCCCACACGGGGGCTGGATCCTCGCCAAGCGCATCCCGATATACCTCGCTTCGAGAGGTGATGACGAACTGCTTCTCGGGCGAAGCTTGACGAATCAGCTTGTATAGCCGACTAGTCCATTGCCCGGCGGTGTCCTCCAAACCGGACTGCCCCCAGGGATCCTCGAGATGAAACAGGGCTCGACCAGGCGCAGCGAACGCTTCCTCGATGCCACTGAGCCCTGCAATCTCCCTGACGATCTTGAATGGTGGCTTGGCGTGCCGCCGGTCGTGCACCAGGCTATCGGCGGTCAGGGATTTGCCGTAACCCGCGGGGCCGACAAGCAGGACTGCGCCCAGTCGCGCTAGCCGGTCCTCAGCCTCTGGTCGGTTCGCCGGGGGCACGTAACTAGCGAGTTGTGGGTTCGCGTGAGGCAAACCGCCCAGGCCCTCCGCGATTTTCTGGATGTCAGCCTTGCGCAAGGGGTCCGGCACCTCGAGAAACCGGTCCTCAACGAGTTGCTTCAGACGGCTCACGCAGAGGTCGAGATTCTGAGTCGGGACGTGCAGGTTTTCGGTGAGTAGAAGGTCGATTTGACGGCGTGTCTCTGTCAGCGTCATCTGTTCGATGAGCGCGATGCGGCCCGACAGCTTTTCCTTCTGATCTGCATTGAGCGCAAGGTTCGTCGGCAGGAATGTCGATGCAGATTGCTGCGCGGGACTTGAGACACGTCCCTTGGCGAGAACGCCGTCGACGCTCGTGTTGGTGATGAACACGTACCGGCGGTTTGGCTCATCGAGCAACAGCGACTTCGCTCTCGGGCGCTGGACTGGTCCACGCTTCCCCTTTGAAGACTTGTCGCTGATTACTGCGGCGAAGTCTTTTGCGCTCCAGTGACCAGCGCCCTTGAACTTGATCTGAACGTGTAGTTCATCGGCGACGGTAAGACTTGAGTCGGCGTCATCAGCAGGTACAGCGAGGTGAGCCTTGACGTCATCGTGCGACGCGGGTTCGACGATGATCTTATCGGTGCAAGCATCCGACCCGAAGGTAAGCTCTAATGCGACCCAGACGGTTACCAACTTCTGATAATCGTAGCCTTGATAGGAGGGGTTGGCGCCTCCCGCCTCGTCCTGTGTTGTCATCTGTATCTTTTCCCGAGGCAAGACATGATTATGCGCTGAATTCATTGAGACAAAGTGGGGCTTCCCGGCCGTGAATCAATGGAAACTGATGACGAGCCGAGGCCTTGTGGCGTGGAATGGCGTGGATGCGCGCTTTCCGACAAGCGTGTTGGCACGAACAATATAACCTTGCCATTCATAGTATTGAGCCAGCAATCTTTCTGGCTTATTTATTCTTATTCCAATGTTTTATTGTCGGCCAACAACGAATGACTGGCGCGCCCGCGAAGCTACTGGAATATCGAATCAGCCATTTCAGCTTAGTCGAACAAGGTGCTTCATGAAAGAGGAGGTGATTTCGAGGACAAATTCAATTTCTTCCTCTATCACTGCATCATCGTGCTTCACATAACTGTTATTATATTTTGCGTAGTAATCAAGGAGCTTGACAAACATATTAGAAAGCTCAGTCGATCCACCTTTGCTCTTGATGTGGGGCCCTATATAAGGAACTTGATTCTCGAGAGATTTCGAGTTATTGAATATGGCGCAAAGCAACTTCTCTAAAGAGAGCCTTAAGTCATCTAAAAGGTTCCGGTGGAACGCTCCATGCTGGTATTTTTCGAGAGCTTGGGAATACAGTGAGAGGGCTTCAGGATAGTTGGCGAGCCAATGTCTTGTTTCCTCGACTAGAGTCTCGTTTACCTCAGTCGGTGTATCCTGTGGATCAAGATGAGCATAACGTGTAATCAGCCGTATCTTAAGCTCCCTTCGCTCAGGGCTAGGGGGCAAGGAAAAAGACGAGTGATCACACAGTTCCTTGATAATTCGATATTGTTGCGACGGAGAGAATGCGATCAGATTCTCATACAAAGCGGTTCGCTTATTTGGTGCTTCAAATGGGTATGTGGGATGCGGAAGGCGGACATCATATTCAACGGCATATGCTGCCATAGCACGAACAATGTTGGTGCCACTGAGCCCTTTCGCTGTGTCCGCGAGAACGTCAGCTGCGTACTGTATAAAAGTTGCAGGAATAGATTGATCAGAATTTTGCATGATCGTCAGGTTAACTAAACGTGGGCAACGCTCTTGCTCGTGCCATACATACCCACTGCGACCAGGAAGAAACGCGAGTGCACGTCTTCCGTCGCCATCCCATTGCTTCTGGCCGATTGCTGTCGGTCGTGCGAAAGCCGCAGACGATCGCTCTTCCCCAGCGCCGACCCACTGCGATCGTTTGCATTTTTCAAAATGCTGCCTTTGACCATCTCGACCGGGTAACGCTCAGACCGTGTAGTGGGAGTGTTCACCTGACTCATGGTCATAGATGGTGACCGACTTGCCGTTGACGTTGCCTGAGTAGTGAAAGCCGCTCCCGTGGTCATAGCCACTGAACTGTGAACTGTTCAGGATCAAGGACACATACGCACCTCTATCATGGTCATAGAGGTTCTGGGGCGCTCCAGTCAGGTGCGCACCACGGTCATGGTCGTACAGGTTTACTGACGATGAAGAAACGCTACCTGACACGTGTATGTGCTTTCCCTGCGCAAGATCGTAAACGGCCGAATTTGTTTGTTGACCTGCGAGGTGTGCAGCGATATGTGCAAGACATGCGCGTAGATTTGCGTGCATCTTCGGTTTCCTAAAGAGACTTGCCTACGTTACTTTAGCCCATCTCCACCAGCTTACCCATCCCTGTGAGCCGGCAGGCCGCTTCTGGCTGAACTCGGCCGTCGGACCGATCACTGAACTATACCGGCACACCTGCCACCTCGGCTCTCCCACCCCGCCATTCCGCGAAGAACCAATTTTTTCGCGGCGCATAGCATGTAGGCGAGCAACGTGTATACCTCGCTAACGTCGGCGCCACCAACATCGTTGTGTCGCGGTGTGACAGCTGCCTCGCAATTCCTCGCGCCCATTGGTTTAGCGGGTAGTTTATCCCCACTTCACCCGCGAGCCCTTCCCTTCGTGCGCCGATTCTTCTGAGTCACCAGCGGCATGGCCCCCTACTCAAGGAGGGGGACCAGGCAGCAGAATCACCAATCCCACCCGCATGAATGCTACATAGGACAATTCACAAGCAGGAAAACGAGCACGCGTACGTGTGCCAAGAATCGGGCGAAAGGGCGTTGGCCTTGGCGCTGCCGGGCAGGAGGATAATCATTGTGTTCATGCCTAAGGCATCCGCCGGATCGGTTGCGGACCGGGACAGCAAGGATGGGGACATCCCGGCATGAAATTGATACGCGCAAAGTCTGCCAGCTGCGCCGATTTTCCAGGTTTGTAGCGGGCGATTTCCATGGAAATCATGCTCACCGGCACACTCTGGTGTGGGTCTTCGTATCCGGAGCACAAACTGCGGCCGCGATCCGTGGATTGTTGCGTGTTTTAGGCGTGCAACCGATGTATTCCATCGTCTCGTCGGCGTATCGAACAAAGTTGTCGGCGGTCAGGCTCCTGAGGATCGACTCGATACGGGGAATTCCCTCAAGCAGGCGTTGGCGTACCCTTTCATCTGAAACGCCAAACCACGCCTCGACTCGCGCCCGATCCGCGTGGCCCCACCGCCGAAGCTCCACCAACCTCTTGCCGCAGCACGAAACAGCCGTGTCGCGGAGCCTTAGAACGAGGCTGCGAAACTCCGCATTGCTCATGTTCGCACAGATCCGCTCCGAATCATCCACGAGGTTGCTTGGCTCCTCCGACAGCTTTTCGGCGGCGAGTGGCGCGAAAGCGCCAGGTGCGGCCAAAGGCTGTACGTGACCTGTCCGGTTCACCTCAATGATGAAATCCTGTTGTGATGGGATGAACAGTGGCTTGTTCGTACATTGGCACATCACCCTGGCGCCCCGCACCAGAATCTGGCGTCCGTCCATGAGCGTGAAGTGCGGATAGGCGTCGTTCATCGCCGGGCCACCCACCTTGCAGACTGGACAGGTGGCGTGGCCGCCCTCCGCCGCGACGGGGACACCGTGGTGCGTAAAGCTGATCACTGTGGAAATCAGCACCCCGCCTGTGGCGGTCTTATCGCCGTGTTTCAGGGCCTCTCGCATATCGCGCATGCCTTCCTCCATTGTCAGGTCGCCGACACTCAAAGTAGTCGGACGCCTTGCCAATTTGCCTGCGGATCGCCTAATTGGCGTTGGAAAATGTCTGCAATGACGCGAGGAAAGGTCGCTTAGGGGGAAGGCGCGAAGAATTTGAGAGGTGGGTTTCTCATCCGGAGGCCGCGAGTCCTTCCCTTTGTGCGTCGACGCTCCCGAGTCATCTGTTGCCGTCGCTCCCTACTCAAGAAGAGGGCCATGCAGAGCAATCACTGATCCCCCGCCTGAATGTTGCATAGGACGATTCTTATCTACATACTAAGGAGCAAGAAAAGGAGCATGCGCACGCGTGCCAAAAATAGTCGGGCGAAAAGGGGAAAGAAGTTGAGCATTCCAACGGTTGAAAGGTCGGCTATCACCTTGGCGATGAAGGAGTTCGATCGAGAACTCCGAGCGACCAAGGATTGGAAGGGATGGGATAGCAAGAAGTCGCAGCTGTATGCGATCTCTGAGAGTGGGGCGCTGTATCCGCCGAAACAGATAGTTTCCATGGCCACCGGCCTCTCGGTCAGGGGCTTTCACGGCGGCCGCCCTACAAATTCCTATCTTGAGGAACGGGGATTCAAGATTGTGCGGCTCCCGAACGAGCGTCAGGCGTCCGAGTATGCGGAGCCGCCGAGCTTCTCACTCGGGAAGATTTACGATAGACGAGCTGACATACATCTACCCTTCGGCGGCAGCTGGCAGAGTGGCATAGCGTCGTCGAGCACCGCCCAAGCCATATTCATCTTCACGGGTGATAGTGGAGAGCAGTATGGCTACCAGGACGGTCGAGACGAGCTTGGCGTGTTCTCGTACACCGGCGAGGGCCAAGTTGGCGATATGACGTTCACCCGTGGCAATCTGGCCATCCGCGATCACGCGGAGGATGGGCGAGCGTTGCATTTGTTCAAGTCGCTCGGCAAAGGGAAGGGTCAGGAATACCTTGGCGAGCATGCCTATGCAGGGCACTCGATTCGTCGGGGGCCTGATAAGAATGGGGATCAGCGCGACGTGATCGTGTTCCAGCTCGTCCCTGTGGCATTGCTGGACGACGAGAACAGAACATCATTCGACGATGAATCTCCTGCGGCAGCGCCATCCAGTTTGGAAGAGGCACGGCGGCGAGCCATGGAGGCGTTTCACGGGTCACAAGGGGAAACGGGGAAGACCGCACTGAGGCGGCTCTATCAGCGTAGCAAGCAAGTGAAGGACTACGTATTGCTGCGTGCGGAGGGAAGGTGTGAGTCGTGCCTCCAGCCGGCAGCGTTTCAGCGGAAGGATGGGTCTCCGTACTTGGAGCCGCATCACACGACGCGCGTTTCGGACGGTGGTCTTGACCATCCGCGATATGTGGCGGCGATATGCCCGACTTGCCATCGGCACATTCATCATGGGCTTGGGGGGCATCAGAAGAATTTGGAGCTAATGGAGGCGATTGCAGTTAAAGAGTCCGAGCTTTAGGTCCAAAGGACGCAGTGATCATCCACCATGGCCGCCGCCGGCTACACCATGAAAAGGCGGATCCGAGGCCTCACTTGTACTCCGGTGGTTGTTGGCCAGGAGGCACTTCACTGAACCAGTCCGACGAATGGCGGACCAATGACTCGATTCCTTATCGGCAGCGAGGAGAAGGCCTTTTCGGAAGAGACTAGCGATACGTTTTGCCGCTCCCGGGAATTTGAGCATGCCACGTCGCCGGAGGTGTCTATTCTATTCTCCAGGCTGATCTGGCTATCAATCTCGCTTTGGAGCCAACGGACTACTCGGCTCCCCTTAAAGCACCGCAATAGTCTGATCACGGGTCAACCTTAGAACCTGTTTCAAAAAGACCAGCTGGGTACTGTTAACCGCAAGGCGAAGCTGTTAACCTCGTCCGTTGTGACAACAGGATAGAGAGGATGGGCAAGCCGATCATCGACGACGAATTGTGGGCATTGATCGAACCGCTTCTGCCGCCAGCCAAGCCGCGGCGATTCCGGTATCCGGGTCGTATGCCGGTGTCGGACCGGGCCGCATTGACCGGCATCCTGTTTGTGCTGAGAAGCGGCATTCGCTGGAACGAACTACCCATCGAAATGGGCTGCGGCTCCGGGGTCAGTTGCTGGCGGCGGCTGCGCGACTGGCAAAGCGCGGGGGTATGGGATCGCCTGCACGAGATCTTGCTGGCAAAGTTGCGTGCAGCGGACCGCATCGATTTCTCGCGCGTCATCATCGACTCCTCTTCAGTTCGGGCGGTTGGGGCGGGCCAAAAACAGGACCGAACCCCACCGACCGCGCGCGACCCGGTTCCAAGCACCACGTCGCTACCGACGCCAACGGCACGCCGATTGCGGTCATCCTGACCGGCGCGAACCGTAACGATATCACCCAGCTTTTGCCTCTGATCGAAGCGATTCCTGCGATCCGGGGATGTCGAGGCCGTCCCTTGCGCAAGCCAGGTCGGATCTACGCAGACCGCGCATACGACCACGACAAGTATCGTCGACCGCTTCATGCTGCCGGCATCCCGACTTCGATCGCCCGGCGTGGTCAGCCCCACGGTAGTGGACTCGGCAAGATCCGCTGGGTCGTCGAGCGTACTCATGCCTGGTTGCACGCATTCCGTCGTCTGCGCACCCGCTTCGAGCGTCGCGCAGACATTCACGAAGCTCTTCTCAAGCTGGCCTGTTGCCTTATTTGCTGGCGCACCCTTCAGCGTGAAGAGAGTTCATTTTGAAATGAGTTCT